>JALHHX010000059.1 GCA_022837245.1 Lentisphaerota bacterium | reverse complement strand
ACGCCCGGCGCGGTGCGGCGGATCGTGGAGAATTTCAAGCCCGAGATCCTCGTGGACATGGACCACGCGAGCGAGACGGGCGGCGGCACGGCGGCGGCGTGGATCACCGCGCTGCGCGCAGACCCGGAGCGCGGGCTCGTGGGCACCTTCAAATTCACCGACACCGGCGCGGCGGCCGTCGCGGCGCGGCGCCGCCATTACATTTTCCAGTACACGTTCTCCGGCGAAGGGGTTTTCATGAATTCTCAGGGCACGCATGTCTGCGGAAGCTGCACTGCGTTTCTCGCCGCATCCCACGACCCCAATATTGCATACGGATATCCGGCTGACAAAACAGAGCCTTGGAAGTTTGTCTTCCTGGATTTCGGAGGCCAGGCCGGCTGCGCGATGGCGCAGTATCTTATACGCAGGTACGGCGCAATATATGAGCTGCCTCCGAAACACCCTGTAATAGAGCGTTTGCTGTCGTTCCACGTCTACGACCAGATCGGTTGCTCGATTTCCTCACTGGAAGGATCAAAACTGGTCGTGGATCTCCTGAACGCCCTGCTTGTTAGCAAGGAGGAGGAACCGGACCTCAAAACTGGAAACCAGCTAGTCCGCAGAGTACACGAATACGTTCAGACACATATCGGAGAACCCATCTCGGTCGTGGATATCGCATCACGCTTTGGCGTCTCGCGCGAGCATCTCACGCGCGTCTTCGCTGAGCATGGAGCCACCACCCCTTACCAGTACATATTGTCGAGCAAAATCTCGGCAGCATGCAGACTGCTTCATGAGGGGGACCTCTCAGTTAAAGAAGTGTCCAATAAACTCGGATTCGCCAACACTGCCCACTTCGCCCGCGCATTCAAGCGCATCATGCGTTGCACACCCAACGAATACCGCAACATAGGCGTCCTCCCCGCCAACACCCGTCTTAAGATTTTCTAACCGTGGTGCAATTTTCGTTATTGACTGAATGAATAGGCTTTTGATATATTGACTTTTGTCTTTCAGCTTATTGGCGGGATAGCTCAGTCGGTAGAGCACTGGAATCATAATCCATCGGTCGGGGGTTCGAGTCCCTCTCCCGCCACCACTTTAAAATGAAAGAAAAGGCTACACCGCTAAGAGAGCTTTTAGGGCGATGCCCCGGCCTTCGAAGGGGACGTTTTCAAGATGGTATCGGATGAACAACCCGAGCAGGCGTAAAAGAGCGAAAACGTGCGGTTCCGCTATGCGGGCTATGGGAGAACTCAACCCAAGGGAATGCGAAGCGACGACTTCGTTGAAGAGAGCGACAGTACGCCTGGAAACGTTGATCATAGGATCATAGTAGTCGCGCGTGGAATGCGCGGGGCAGTGGCGAGAACCCGAGGCAAGATTGAAGAGAAAAACATCGTCCGTTACGGATGGTTCGCAATGACGGCATGGGCCGAAATTTGGTGCCAGCCCCATGAGTGAGAGGATTTTCGCCTCGTAGCGGGCGAACACAATCGCGGGAGGCGCGAAGTCCAAGGCCGATATGAAATCGAGCGTTTCAGAGAAAAGGGAGTAAAAGGCTCTGTCTCGCACGCCGCCGCCAGAGGCGTTGTAGGCGAGCGCGGAAAACCAGGAGGCGCATTGCTCGGAGCGCCAGTTCTCGCGGAGTTTATCGCGCATGGCGAGCGGCGTGCATTCCTTTGCCATGTGAACACCGTTGCGTTCGCGCGTGTAGTAGAGAAGCTCACAGGTGTAGAAGAGATCATACTGTCCGAGGAATGGGCTTTTACTGCGGGTGGCGCCCTTGACGGACGTGGTGATGCGGTCGCCGTCGCGCGTCAGCCACGAAACCATGTGCGAAGTGCGCGAAAAGGGAAAAATCCTTAGTACTATTGCCTCGGTTTTCTGGATCATCTCATAGGCCGTGTCATAGCACCGCGGACAATAACGCAACGGACACGCTATAATAGATTGTCAGCGCGGAAATGTCGTTGAGCACCGAAATGAATGGACCGGATGCCACGGCTGGGTCGATACGGATGCGGTCTAGAATCACTGGTATCAACGCTCCGAACCCTGCCGCGAAGCTCATAGCGCAGAACAGGGATACCGCAACTACGCCAGCAAGGAGCCACGGAGACACGGACGTGGCGGTTGGTTCTAGAGAAATAATAATGATCGCCGCGATGTATATGCCAGCGCCGCATATCACCCCCATAAACGCGCCTGTGCGAACCTCATGCCTAATGAGCGCCCCAAGAGGCTGCCGCCGCGCCGTGCCGGATGCTATTTCGCGGACTAGCAAGGTGCTTGATTGGAGACCCGTGTTTCCTCCCATCCCCATTATGTTTGGGATGAAGGCGGCTAGCACCAGCACTGATCCGAAGTATATTGAATACCTCCTAGAAAGCAAGGCGGTTATGCCGCCACCAAGCAGCGTTATCAAAAGCCATGGAAGCCGTATCGCGCAGCTTTTGAGTATGGAGGCGTTGCCGAGTTCGTCGTCATCAGAACCCGCGAGACGGAATATGTCCTCCTCAGCTTCTTCCTTTATTACGTCGATAACGTCGTCGTGCGTGATGCGCCCGATAAGAACTCCGGTTTCATCCAAAACCGGGATCACATGCATCGAATATTTGTGTATCGTGCGCGCCACATCCTCTTGGTCATCGTTGCTCTTGACAGATACTATTTCCGTGCGCATGATTTCGGATAAAGGCGTGGATCTGACCTTGTGCCGGAGCAGCTCCCAGACCGGAACGACGCCGATCAACCGATTCGCGGAGTCGACAACGTATATTTGGTAGATTGACTCCCCCTCTTCGTATCCGGCGATGGCGTCGAGCGCATCAAGAATCGTCTGGTCAGGCCGCATCGTGATGAGGTCCGTTGTCATGATGCCGCCCGCCGAGTCTTCCGGGTATGTCATCAACTTGCGCACATCCTCTGCATCGTCCGCATCCATCCGCCCCACGACCTGCTCCATGACATCCTCGTCAAGTTCTCCTAGAATGTCCGCGGCGTCGTCTGGATCCATTTCCATCATGATCTCTGAAACTTGCTCCGAAGGAATGGATTCCGTGACCTCCGCCGCAATTTCCGGTTCAAGATGCGCGAGGACGTCAGCCTTCAGGGAATCAGGGAGCACGTTGAACATCGCGGCAGTGGTTTCCTTGTTGTATCTGCTGAGTATCTCGGCGATGTCCGCAGGTGGCAGGTTGGTGATTTCAGACGCGGCCTGGCCCCAGAGTTGTTGTTCCACAAGGTCGTTTATGCGAGCGTGGATTTCGGCAGTATTTTCTTCGTCCATTTTACCTCTCCTCCGGTTTAAAAATATTTTTTAGCAGTCCCGCCTTTTCGGCTTCGCGCACCCACTTGATCTCGCGCCCACGCATTGCCTTGAACCCTGTCTTGTAAGCGTCGTCGCCGCCTGCCAGATGATCCAACCCGTGAGCCACGTACAGTGCGAGCTCGTGTTCGGGCGACCATTCCCCAGTGGTTTCACTGCGGATCAATTCGATTCCCGAGCGGTCGACTCCGCGTTCGCATGCAAGGTCCACATTCACATAAATCTCGGCGGATGCGGGCGTGACTGGTGAAGCGCCATATGGGATGGTGACGACATCGGCGGGTCCGTCAGTTCCCATCGCGTCGCGGTGCACCCGGGTCATTACCTTGTCGCCCGCGAAGACAACAGTGATTTCCCCGAAACCACTCAGGAGGTTGCGCTCGGGCGTATCCGCCGAAACAGCAAGCACATGGAGCGCCTCAGCCAAGCGGCGCGCGGCGACGCGCTCAATTTTCCGCCGAGGCTTCCGTATTGCCGCCGTCAGCTTCATTTGCGGGCTCCTTTTGTTTCTCTTCCCCACGCCCTTTTTGATCCTCGTCTTTTGGATACGGGACGCGCGCGTGCAGGATGTTCGTGAGCGAGCTGGCGAAAGAACGTTTAATGCTCACTACGTCCAAAAACGTTAGCGGTGATGAATCTAGCTGCTCGTCCTTGATTTTGCCATTCACGATGCTTTCAACCATGTTTTCGATATTTGCGCGTGTGGGGCGTTCGAGGCTCCTGGACGCCGCCTCGACGGAGTCGGCAAGCATCACTATTGCGGCCTCCTTAGTCGTCGGGCGCGGGCCAGGGTACCTGAATTGGCTCTCGTCGACGGGAGAGTGCGAGTTTTTTTCGTCGCCGTTTTTAGACTTCGCCTTCGCCTCTTCCTTGGCCTTGTGGAGGAACCACGACATGACAGACGTCCCGTGGTGCTCGCGCACGATGTCGTGTATCGGCGGGGGGAGGTTGTGGTGTAACGACATGCCCATGCCTTCCTTGACGTGCGCGCCGATTATAACGGCGCTCATGTTTGGCGATAGGCCTTCATGCGGGTTGTGGCGGTCCGCCCCGACGTTTTCCGAATAGAATGACGGCTTTGTGAGCTTGCCAATGTCGTGGTAATACGCGCCAACGCGCGCCAGCAGGGAGTTGGCGGCGATGCGGTCCGCCGCCGCCGCCGCGAGGGTCGCGACGACTATGCAATGGTGGTAGGTGCCGGGAGCTTCAAGGGAGAGGCGCTGGAGAAGCGGATTGCCCAGGTCGGTGAATTCATTAAGCCGTATGTTGCTGGTAGCGGCGAACAAATGCTCCATGACCGGCAGCAACAGGATCGTAGCCACGTAAGCGAATGCTACTGAAAAAGCCGTGGCCACCACGGCGAACACCGAGATGCCCCCCAAAGTGGCGAATGATTCGCCGAGGTCGTGCATGTCTCCGGAGACAAGTTTTACGCCAAGGAACACGGCAATGCCGAGGAGCTGGATGGTGAACGCCGCTGCAAAGGAGCGCAGCAGCGCAACGCGTCTGCGCACCTTGGCGATGAGACGCGGCACCACCACGGCAGCGGCGGTGCCGGCGGTGAAGGCTGGCAGCATGGCCGCTTCGGACGTGACGAATAGCAAGTTGATGAACACCATGCCAATGCCGAACGAAACACCAGCTGCCGGGCCGGCAAGCAAAGCGGCCATCGCCGGAGCGAAAATGTACGGGAAAAGGAAATGGCAGACCTGCAAGGTCTCGAACGGAAACAATGACTGGACCTCAGGCCGCGACATGAACGCGAGGCATACGGACTGGAACAGCATGCTGAACATCGCGATTATGCACAGCATCAACAGTCTGGAATTGCGTTTTAACACATCGCGAGCTACCAGCCGGAGCATTACCCGCGCGCATATGACGGCGAAGACCATCAGCACGATCGCGAGAGGCAGGTGTTTGTACCATTGGCGGAAGCCGGTGAGCGGATACGTCCATGCCATCATGCCGACGGCAAATAGCATGGTCGCGATCACATATAGGATGGCGAGCATGGCGCTGTTGCGGAAAGGCACGGGGGCCTTGCCAGCCGCAGAACGCTTCTCGCGGGAGCCCACCTTTTTAAGGCGGGCTTTTGAAATTTCCAGATCCTTGCTGCTCATCGGCTTCCTTCCCCATGAACGGGCGGAGTGCCAATCAGCCGTTCGAGGCCTTGAATTGGTTCATGAACGCCACAAGATCATCGATCGCCTTCACTGGCACGGCGTTGTAGATCGAGGCCCTGATGCCACCAACCGACCTGTGCCCCTTTAGTCCGTTGAATCCGGCCTTTGTCGCCTCTGCGGCAAATTTGGCTTCAAGATCCTCGGAGGGCAGACGGAAGGTCACGTTCATGTCGGAACGGAATTCCTTGACGGCGGTGCCTTTGTACCAGCCTCCGCTGCCGTCTATCGCGGCGTAGAGTTTCGCGGCCTTGTCCACGTTCTGCTTGTATAGATTATCGCGGCCGATTTTCTTGACCCAGCGCGTGACGAGCATCAGTATGTAAATGGAGAAACACGGTGGTGTGTTGTACAATGAGTTCTCCTCGATGTGGGTCTTGTAGCGCATCATCGTCGGCAGATTCTCTGGTGCGCCCTCTGCGAGATCCTTGCGGACTACGACAAGCGTCAGCCCCGAAGGCCCCAGATTCTTCTGCGCGCCGGCGTAGATCAGTCCGAAGCGTGACATATCGAACGGGCGGGACAGTATGTCAGAGCTCATGTCGGCCACGATCGGGCAGTCCACATCTGGGTATTCGTTCCAACGGGCACCTGAAATCGTCTCGTTCGAAGTCACGTGCAGATATTTGGCACCTGCGGTGAGCTTGAGTTCGGAGACACGCGGCACGCGTGTCGGGATTTCCTTGCCGCAGTCGGCCGCCACATTGACATTGCCGACCTTCTTGGCTTCTTTTATGGCCTTAGATCCCCAGGATCCCGAGTTGGTGTAGTCAGCGGTTTCTCCGGGGAGCAGCAGGTTCATCGGGACCATGGAGAACTGCGTGCTTGCGCCGCCCTGCAGCAGCAACACGGCGTAATCTTCGGATATGCCGAGCAGCTCGCGCAAGTTCGCGATGGCTTCGTTGTGCACGGCCTCGTACGCCTTGCCGCGATGCGAAGCTTCCATAATCGACATGCCGGTGCCGTTGAAATCAAGCAGCTCGGCCTGGGCGGTCTCGAGAACCTCCAGTGGAATCGCGGCGGGACCCGCGTTAAAGTTGTATATGCGTGACATGGGTGTTGCTTTCCTTTGCCTTCTAAATATGGTGCCCCAGGCGTGACTCGAACACGCGGCCTGCGGTTTAGGAAACCGACGCTCTGTCCATCTGAGCTACTGGGGCTTTGGAGGTTTGTGATTCTAGTGTTTTGGCCGGAATGCGTCAAGCACCCGTTTTCATTTGCGAAATGGAGACGCGATGGACAGCGCACCCACTTTTCGCCTCCAATTTCAAGCCGGAAGCGCGCGCTCGTGCCTCAGCCACACCCTTTTCCCATACCCCTGTGTCAACCCGATTATGAGCGTTTTCATTTTTTTCTTGTGCATTAGATAAAAAAAGAGCATACTTTGGACGCATTCACGCCGACCTAGAAGAGGGGCGGCGGTAAGAAGGGTTTTATACAACAGACTGGAGACTTGCCTTGAGCGAAACAAAACAAAACACATCCGAAGATAAGGTGCAAATCACGCCAGAGCTTATGGCGTTCATTGAGGAATGGAAGAGCAAGCCTGGCAATTTGATCATGGTGCTCCACCGCGTGCAGCAGACTTACGGCTACATCCCGCGAAGCTTGACGTTCGAGATCGCGTCGATGCTTAAGGTGCCGCTCGCGAAGATATATGGCGTCATCACGTTCTACAATTTTTTCAAGACGGAAAAGTCCGGGCGCAACATCATACAGGTCTGTCTGGGAACGGCCTGCTATCTGCGCGGTGGAGACGACATAATGGCCGAACTGGAAAAGCAGTTGGGTGTCGGCGTCGATGCCACTACCCCGGACGGCGAGTTCTCGCTCGAGGCTGTGCGCTGCCTAGGTTGCTGCGGTCTCGCGCCGGTCGTAGTGATTAACGGCGAGGTGCACGGCAAACTCTCCACGAAGGACATTGCCCCGTTGCTAGACCAATACCGCGGCGCGAAGGCGAAGCAGGCTTAAGGAAATGGCTGCGGGGAATGCATGCGACAATCTGCGACTACATTGCGGACACGGTGCAGAACTCGATTGAGGCTGGTGCCGGGCGAATTGACGCGCGGCTGACAGAGAATGGCGATACTGTGGAGATAACGGTGAAGGACAATGGGAAAGGAATGGACGAGGAGACGCTCGGGCGCGTGTGGAATCCGTTCTATACCGAGGAAGGCAAGCACGACAAACGTCGCGTCGGCCTCGGGTTGCCGCTGTTGCGCCAAACCGTAGAGGCTACCGGCGGCGGGTTCACGATTGAGTCCGAGCCCGGCAAAGGCACGGAGATCGTATACTGCTTCGGCGCCACGCATCCCGACACGCCGCCGCTGGGCAACGTGGCAGCGACCGTCGTGTCGCTTATGAACTACGCTTGCGACTGCGACATCCGCTTCACGCACACAATAGGGCCGGAGTCATATTCAATAGAGAAGAGCGAGCTGGAAGACGCTCTTGGCGACCTCCGCGAGGCGTCAAACCTTGTGCTTGCAAAAGCCTTCCTGAAGGATCAGGAGTCCGGCCTCAAGGCGCGCGAGACATTCGCGACGATTACTTTTTCATCAACTAAAGAAAGCGCGGCGGCGCGCGGCCGGGACACGGCTGAAACCGCAAAGGAGTGAACAATGGCGAAACTGACGCTTGAAGGGTTGCGCAAAATGCGCGAGGAGAAAAAACAAACCATGGCGTTGCGCGATTCCGACAACAAGGATGTGCAGATGGTCGTGGGCATGGGCACCTGCGGCATAGCGGCCGGCGCGAAGGAAACCTTCAGCGCGATCATCGACGCAGTGGCGGAGAAGGGGCTCTCGAACGTGCTCGTCCGGCAGACCGGATGCATGGGCATGTGCCATTCCGAGCCGACCGTGGAGGTCGTGGTGCCGAACATGCCGCCGATAATCTACGGGAACGTGACACCAGAAGTGGCGCGCGCGATAATTGAAAAGCACGTTGTTGGACGCGAGTTGCTCGACAACCACATCTGCGACAAGCCCGCTATTGACATCATAGATAAATAAAAGAGGAAAACATGGCCTACAAAAACTATTTGCTGGTATGCGGCGGCACCGCTTGTGATTCTAGCCGCGGCGTGGAACTGACGGATGCCCTCCGCAAGGAGATCGACGCCGCAGGTTTGAAAGACGACATACAAATCGTCCGCACAGGATGCCTCGGATTCTGTGAGAAGGGCCCCATAGTGAAAGTGCTCCCGGAAAACACTTTCTACGTGTCGGTCAAGCCTGGTGACGCTAAGGAGATCGTGAAGGAACATCTCGTCAAGGGCCGCGTTGTCGACCGCCTGCTCTACAACCACGCGCAGGGCAAGTCGCTCGTCTCCGTCGAAGGAATCGACTTCTACCAGAAGCAGTTCCGCATCGTGCTGCGCAACTGCGGCGTGATCGACCCAGACAAGATCGACGACTATATCGCTCGCGATGGCTACGCCGGCCTGGAGAAGGCTCTCTTCCAGATGACGCCTGAGCAGGTGATCGACGAAGTCTCGCGCTCCGGCCTCCGCGGACGCGGCGGCGCCGGCTTCCCGACGGGCAAGAAATGGGCGTTCGCCGCCGCGCAGCCCAAAGGACAGAAGTACATGGTGTGCAACGCCGACGAGGGCGACCCCGGCGCATACATGGACCGTTCCACGCTCGAAGGCGACCCGCATTCTGTTCTCGAGGCCATGGCCATCGCCGGCTATGCGATTGGCGCCTCGAAGGGTTTCATCTACATTCGCGCCGAATATCCCCTCGCCATCAAGCGCCTCCAGACAGCCATCGCGGCGGCCAAAGACTATGGACTGCTAGGCTCTAAAATTCTCGGCAGCGATTTTGATTTCGATATCGAACTGCGCTTCGGAGCCGGGGCGTTCGTATGCGGCGAGGAAACGGCGCTCCTCGCCTCCATTGAAGGCAACCGCGGCATGCCCCGCCCGCGTCCGCCGTTCCCAGCGGTCAAGGGCCTGTGGGAGAAACCGACGGTCATCAACAACGTGGAGACGCTCGCCAACATCCCTGTCATTTTGACGAAGGGCGCCGAATGGTTCAACAAAATCGGCACGGCAGACACAAAGGGAACGAAGGTATTCGCGCTTACGGGCAAAGTCAATAACACCGGCCTCATCGAAGTGCCGATGGGCACAACGCTGCGCGAAATCATATTCGAAATCGGTGGCGGAATAAGGAATGGACGCCAGTTCAAGGCGGCCCAGACGGGCGGCCCCTCTGGCGGCATAATCCCGCCGAAATTCCTGGACACGCCGATCGACTACGGCAGCCTCGCCAAAATCGGCTCTATCATGGGTTCAGGCGGACTCATCGTCATGGACGACACCGACTGCATAGTCGATATCGCCAAGTTCTACCTCGACTTCACCGTCGATGAATCGTGCGGCAAATGCGCGCCATGCAGAATCGGCGGACGCAAGCTCCTCAATTACCTTGGCAGGATTTCAGACGGACGCGGCCAGCTCAAAGACATCGACGACATGAGGAATATCGGCGCTGCTATGGCGCGCGCATCGCTCTGCGGCCTGGGGCAGACAGCCTCGAACCCGGTCTTGTCGAGTCTCAACTATTTCATGGAGGAGTACCTCGAGCATATAAACGACCACAAATGCGAAGCCGGCAAATGCAAGAAGCTCACCACCTACACAATAACCGACAAGTGCATCGGATGCACCGTGTGCGCGCGCAACTGCCCTGTCGCGGCGATCACGGGCGTCGTGAAGCAGAAGCACGTGATAAACCAGGCCAGGTGCATCAAGTGCGGGGTCTGCTACGAAAAATGCAAGTTCGACGCCATAACACGCAGCTAATTTGAAAGGTCAAACCACAATGTCAAATATGATCAAACTGGAAATCAACGGAATCCCCGTGGAAGTGCCGCAGGGCACCTCGATCCTCAACGCGGCGAAGGCCGTCCATGTCAAAATCCCCTCGCTCTGCTACCACCCGGATCTGAAGGCAGGCGCCTCCTGCGGGATTTGCGTGGTACGCAACGCAGGCTCGCCGAAGCTGCTCCGCGCATGTTGCACTGAGGTCGCCCCCGGCATGAAAATCACAACGCACGACTCCGACATCGTCGACGTGCGCCGCACCGTGCTCGAGCTCATCCTCGCCAACCACCCGAACGACTGCCTGCAATGCCCGCGCTCGGGCAACTGCGAGCTACAGAAAATCGCGGCCGATTTCGGTATACGTGAAGTCCCGTTCCCGCGCGAGGTGCTAAAGATCCCCGTTGACGACTCCACCCCTTCCCTCGTGCTCAACCAGGAGAAGTGCATCAAGTGCGGCCGCTGCGTGGACGTCTGCCAGAATATGCAGAATGTTTGGGCGCTTGAGTTCATCGGCCGCGGCGAAGACACGCGCATGATCCCCGCCGCCGGAGTGAAGCTGAACGATTCCCCCTGCATCAAGTGCGGCCAGTGCTCGGCGCATTGCCCTGTTGGCGCGATTTACGAGAACGACCAGACACGAAAGGCCTGGGACCTCCTGCGCGACCCCGACACCGTCGCCGTCGCCCAAATCGCGCCGGCAGTGCGCGTCGCCCTCGGAGAGGCGTTCGGTCTCAAACCGGGAACGTTGCTCACCGGCAAGATCTACGCCGCCCTGCGCCGCCTCGGCTTCGAAAAGGTGTTCGACACCAACTACAGCGCCGACGTCACGATAATGGAAGAAGCAACCGAATTCGTGAAGCGTTTCACAAAAGGCAAAGCCCTCCCTCTCATAACATCGTGTTGCCCCGCCTGGACGGACTGGATGGAGAAATACGCACCCGACTTCACCGAGAACTTCTCGTCCGCCAAATCCCCTCAGCAGATGCTCAGCGCGCTCGCGAAATCATACTGGGCGGAGAAGAACAACGTAGATCCGAAAAAGATCGCGGTCATTTCCATCATGCCATGCACCGCGAAGAAATACGAAATCACCCGATCCGACGAGATGTCCTCCACCGGCCAGCAGGACACTGACCTCGTCCTAACCACTCGCGAATTGGCGCGGATGATTAAGAGCGCGGGCATAGACTTCCTCAATCTTCCGGACGAAGAGGCAGACGAGCTGCTTGGCGCATACAGCGGCGCAGGTACCATCTTCGGCGTCACTGGCGGCGTTATGGAAGCCGCGCTGCGCACGGCATACTGCATGGTCACAGGCGATGACCAGCCTCCATCGATCAAATTCGATGTCGTCCGCGGCATGGAAGGCGTCAAGGAAGCCGAGATAGACATCAAGGGCACGAAGGTAAAGATTGCCGTCGCACACCAGATGGGCAATGTCGAGCAGATCCTGAACGCCGTTCGCGCCGACCTCAAGGAAGGCAAGAAACCACGCTACGACTTCATCGAAGTCATGGCATGCCGCGGCGGCTGCATCGGCGGCGGGGGCCAGCCCACTGGCGCCACGGATGAAATCCGCGCTCTTCGTACGGCCGGAATCTACTCTGACGACGAAAAGAGCGTCATTCGCATGTCACATAAGAACCCGCAGGTGCAGGCTCTGTACGCCGACTACCTCGGCAAGCCAGGCAGCGAAAAGGCGGAGAAGCTCCTCCACACCAAATACCGCAAACGCAAGGTCTACGCAAAGTAAACGCTTGACTCATAGCAAGAATCGGCGCTGGTTTCCAACAAGGAAACCAGCGCCTTTTTTGTTTGCCTTAGTCTGGCACCGTAATGGCTGGGGAGTCTGGCTCCAGACTGCGCTTTAATTTCGCGTGAGAAACACCAGATTACGGGACTGAAGAGTCTGGCTCCGTAATATTTAGATATGATTACGGCGGTGGCTCAGGTTTCAAATCATCTTTTACTTTTATTTTACAAGGTTTTTACCCTGTATTGACAAACGATTCGCAGGGAAATGTTGAAATGGTTCTGTTCACACAAATAGAACAAAAGAAAGGATCAATCATGAACAACCAAACCACATTGATTACCAATGGCACGATGCCAAAAAGCCACCGCGCTTTGCAACAAGCGGTATGCCTCCTCTCCTTAAGCCTTATTGCTATACGCTCCTTTGCGGAGCCACTCGCACAAGAAAGCACAACAGCACGAATGCCCGTCACAGAAATCACTATATTCAAGGACGGACATGCGTT
>JALHHX010000058.1 GCA_022837245.1 Lentisphaerota bacterium | reverse complement strand
GGTCGCGCTTTGAACGAACAGTCTTCCTGAAAAGCGTGCAGGCACCAAGGAAGGATTCTCGGGTGACTTCCATGCGGAAAGTGGTATTAAGTTTTTGCGTGTTCATATAAGGAAATTTTTACTGTTCTGTCCCTTCGACAATCGCAATCTTCTCGGGGTGAGGTGGTAGTACAAGGTGGTCGATTTCGGATTCGAGGGCGGTCATAGCTTATGGATACACGAACACATCGTCCGGGCTAAGGTTGTTGCTGCACCGTGATGATGACCTGGTCCTCTTTTCCTCTCTGCCTATAGGCATCGAGGTAGTCCGGGCCGAGTTCACCCTTCAAGGCGTCCAGGAGTTTCTCAAACTCCCTGAGCCCTTCAGGGGTTGCAATGTCGGGCTTGGCGATCTTGCGAAGCGTCCGCTCGGAGAGCGTTCCGAAATACTGGATGTCCTCGATGAGCAGCTCAACAAACGTGCGCCTCGCTTCCGGTGCCTGCCCGAGATAGGCGGCGAGTTGCATGCGAGAGCGCGTGACCCAACTTTGCGAGGCGGAGTTTTCCTTTTCGTCCGGGCGGGTGTACGCGCAAAGGTCGCCGTACTTGGGCCAGAAGTCTCCGCCGAAGGGTACGCGGAGTTCGTCGGGTTCGCATCGGATGGCAGCGAGGGCGTCCTCGACCGTGGCAGGTACGATGGCCTCGCCCGTGTGCAGGAGGGTGAAGAGGGCGGCACCGCGGCGCCGGAAGAAGTAGATGCCTTCCGGGGCGTGCCTCGATGCCGTCTTGACGCGTGGCGGGAACAGGGCGATGCGTTCAAGCGTTTCGGGATGCGCCTGCGAGAGGCGGCGCAGTTCGCGCTGGGCCTTGGTGAGAAAGCTCTCGCCCTCTTGCTCCTCGGCGTCGGTGTTCACCCGGTGGAAGAGTCCGGCGGCCGTGGGTTCCTCGTCAGGGGCGAGGATTCGCACGTCTTCGCCGATCGTCGAGTGGATCAGGAACATCTTCTCGCCGGCAATCTGACGGCTGCGGTGAATGTCGGCACCCTGCTCAGTCGGGAAGAAGTTGAAGATGTAGAGATGGTCAAAGACCTTCTTGCCGATTCGGTTGATGCGCCCAACGCGTTGGATGACCCGGGTCGGGTTCCAAGGGATGTCGTAGTTGATGACCAGACCTGCGCGATTGAGGTTGTAACCCTCGCTCATCCGGTCGGTGGCCAGCAGAATCTGGTAGTCGTCGGTCTGATTCTCTTCTGGCCAGGAGGCGTCGAAGTTGGCCTTGACGACGCGATCCCTTTCCCGGGAGAGGCGTTCGTTCACGGCCAGCACCTTGCCGGGGAAGGCGATGTCAAGATACCCCTTCAAATGGTCAACGGTATCGGCAAACTCGCTGAAGATCAGGACTTTGCGTTGCTGTTTGCCGACGATTTCCTTGGAGGTGTGGTCGAACACCGACCGAATGATTTCAATGATGCTCTGGGCCTTGGGATCGTGCATCAGGAGGTTGAGCTCCTCCATCTCCGCGCGAGTCTGTTTCAGAAGCTTGATGTCTGCGGCAAGGTCGCGGAAGAAACGATCTTTGTCGAAGTGCGGGTCGTCCAGTTGGTAGACCTGGGGGTGTCCGGTGGTTTCGTTCTTACGGAGTTGTTCGATCGTCTTTTCCAGAAGCGCTTCCTGCTCCCGGTCGTCGTCCGTCTGGAGAATCTTCTCCGTCAACGCGCGGTTGACCAGGAAGGTGCCGGTGTCGCGCGCGAAGTCCCGGACTCTTTCGTGCATGCGAATCGCGTGGTCAAGGCTCTTGGCGAACGCACCGAAGGAACTCTCGAACCGCCGCACGAACAGGCCGCGGATGAACGTGAACATGTTGATCTGCTGCGCTTCTTCGCCGCTGTCCGACAGGTCGTATTGCATCGGGCGGTAGATCGCGCCGTGAAACAGGCCCTCCGGGCCGAAGTAGTCCGTGATGACGCGGTCGTAGAACTCACTCTGTTTCCTGGACAGGGCGTAGAACTGTTCCACCGGCGGGCACACGGTCGACAGCGTGGTGATCTCGCGGGCGTAGTCCGGGTTCCCCTTGAGATCCAGGCGGTTGCGGCGGATGGTGACCGGCTCGATGACGGCGCGCATCTTGCGCGCGATTGCGGCGGAGCGCACCCCGAGTTCCTTTTTGATCTTGCCGAGGTTGGCCGCTTTCAACTCCAAGGTGATGCTCAACCGTTCGAGGTTGCGGACAACCTCCGCCTGCTTCCCGGGATCGCCGCTCTTCAGATGCTTCAACACGAAGCCGATGGCCCGGAAGACGTCGTCGTACTGCTTGAAGTCGGCCTCCATGTTGCCGTCGAGCACCAGCGGACTGCTCTTCGGCGGCAGGAACAGCTTGAGCAGCGAGAAAAGGTCCGCCGGACGGTTGTTGAACGGGGTGGCGGTCAGCAGGATCACCTCTTTGCCGCGGCAAATCTGGAGGAGGTCGTCGTAGTCTTCGGTGTTCTGGTTGCGATAGCGGTGGGCCTCGTCCACGATCACGGTGCGGAAGCCGGGGTCCCGTTCCACGTAGGCGCGGATGTCGCCGAGAGTGCCGCAGGAACGGACTTCCCAGTCGTAAAGCTTGAACTGGCGGAGATAGGCGCGCCAGCCGGTGGTGGCGTTGGAGTCGCCCACCAGGCCCGGCGGCGCGATGACGATCCCGCGCCGGCCGAGCAGGCGGGCGATCAGGCAGGCGATGATCGTCTTGCCCAGGCCGACGACGTCCGCCACGATGACGCCGTTGTACGCATCCAAGGTGGCCATGGCCTGGTTCACGGCGTCGACCTGGTACGTGTACCGGGTGAATCCGGCATCCTCCAGGATGCGCGCCATCCGCCCGCCATGGTCCGCCAGCATGCGGTTCTCCACGTAGGTCTTGAGCACAAGAAGGTAGGCCTCGAACGGCGTGACGGGCGCGACGATGGAGGACTGGTCGATGAGATCGAGAATCCGCTGGCGAACGTCGTCGTTCTCGGTCAGCGGGACTGCGTCGCGCCAGAGTTCCTCGAAGTACGCGCCGGCCTCGGCGAACCCGAAGTCCGAAAGGTCGAGGTTCAGTTCGCCCTGGGACTCCAGACCGGGCAGCGTGAGATTGCTGCTGCCGCTGATCCAGACGCCGGGCTTGACCTTGTCGAAGGGCTCCGCGATGTCGAACAGGTACAGCTTCGCGTGATTGGGTTCCCGCGTCCTGCGGAGGATCAGGCGGCCTTCCCGGATCAGGTCGACAAACGCGCCGATGCGCTCGTGAAAGGCCTGCTTGTCCAATGCCGCGGAGCGCAGGGCGCGGCGGAGGTTCTCGATGTAGGCGTCCTGGCTTTCGCCGCGACTCGTTTCCCGCGAGGTCAGGATCAATTCCTGGAGTTGGCCGGCGCGCTCCTCCGCCTCCATGCCGACCAGCACCCGGATCTTGATGTCCGGATTGGCGCGCAAGGCGTCGTAAAGGACCTTGACGCCGGAAAAGTAGAAGAACCCCACCAGCGCCCGCATCTCGCGGCTCGTGGAGATGAGTTCGCGCAGGCGCTGGCCTAGACTGCCGCTTGCGTCATTGGTGATGAAAAGGTTCGCGGGCATGGACTGTTTTCCTATCGATGTAGCGGTCTTCTTCCTCGATGCGGATATGCTTCTGCCGGGCCACGAAAGCGAAGCCGTTGCCCAGTTCCAGGAGGAAGCGCTGCAAATGGGTGATGATCGCCTGTTCCACGTCCGACTCGCGGAGTTCCGCGAAGTCCGGATAGCCGAGGAACTCCAGAACGTATGGGTTTTTCAGGAGTTCAGAGGCAGTTGCCGGGGTGTGCTGCAGCCGCCTTCCGTCCGCGATCATCCTGTCCGGTTGCTGGCTGTGCAGACAGCGGTCATAGTATTGCGTGTGAACCTGCCGTTCGAGCGTGCGCTTGTCCCAGCCGCCTTCAATCGCTTCCCGCTCATAAAACGCCCTGGCATCCGCGCTGTCCACGCGCATCAGCACCCGGTAATGCGACCACGAGAGCAGAGGCGAGAAGCCCTGAGTCAATTCCGCGCCCGCCGGGTGCGGAATCTCGGCTTTTGCGGATTTAGTACCCATTGGGTACTGAATTGGATCGTCCGTGGATTTGGTACCCGCCGGGTACTGAATGTCGGCACCCATCGTGACCCGTGTGCTATAGGCAAGATAGAACTTTCTGAAATTCTGAAGGTTGGGGACGGAAAAACCGTTTCCATACCGCTGTGTCAGTCGCGACGACAAATCGGCCAACACCTGTTTGCCGTATTCCGCGCGTTCCTCGCCCGCCTGAAGGTCGTGAACGATCTCCCGACCGATCATCCAGTACGCCAGCACCATGTTGGTGTTGACCGCGCGGACCACGGCCCCCCGCGCCTGCTCGAGGATCGTAACGATGCGGTCGAACAGTTCTGGGTTATCCGCGAATGAACGCGAATGCACGCCAATGGGTGTTGGAACTGATGTGGCCTTCACCTCGGATTTGCGTCGATTCGCGTGCATTCGTGCTTCCTGATTCATCGTCCGACTCCCATCTTCAACTGGTAACAATTTGTTACCGGTTGGATAACACCTCCCCCGATCACGCCAAATCCGGATCCTCCGTCAGCACGCTCTTCCGCGGCTTCCGCCCCGAAGGTGGCGCAGACATTCCTGTCTGCGAATCCCGGGCGGGCAGGCATTCCTGCCCCGCCTTTTTGGCCGCCGCCTTCTTCGCGCCCGGCTCCCGCCCTTCCACAATCGCGATCTCGTCAGGGGTCAGGCCGTAGAGACGATACACGATCTCGTCGATCTCCCGCTCCATGGCGGACGTGTCGGCGGCGGGATAGGCCTCCTTCGCTGCGAGAATGCGGTTAACAAGATTCGCTACCACCAATTGATCTTCTGGCGTTGCTGCGGGGATGGGCAAGGTCTCCAAATAGATCGCCTGCATAAGCAAGCGCCCGCCCTTTTCGGGATCACCAAGAGAAGAACAAGTGTTCTTCAGAAAATGCCAAGCCGCTTTTGAGTTGAGCACTCCAAGCAAAAAACACTCCGAAGACGCTATAGAAAATACTGTTTTGAGCGGGTGGATGCCACTGAAGTCCAATGCAAACCGAGACTCACGTGCTATCTCTGGGTACACAATCTTTGGTTGCACAAAAACATCATAATACGCACACGCCCGCAGTTCCCACCAGTGATTGCCTTGGTCCTCGCGGGCCTTGAGATCGTGTTCCCACTTCTTCAGGTGGGCGAAGACAGCCGGGTAACGTTTGATGTCCACGCCGATCTTCGTCAGGATGATCCAGCGCCCCTTGTTGCGGATGTGCCACTTCCGGACATCATCGCCTTTAGCCAGCGGCTTGATGATCTCTTGGCTCTTGGGGTCGGCTGCAATCAGCACCTTGCGGGTCGCGTCATCCAACACAAATGCTTCGTTCAGTCCTGTTTTGATTCCGTAGTATATCTCGCCCTTAACGTACTCGCCGAGCGGCGTACTGTTGAGCCGCATCTTCTCCAGGATGCCGGCGGCTTCCCGTCCGCTGAGAGACCAGCCGTCCTGGGAAAGCTCATCCGGCCCCATTGTACGGCCAAGGACCGTAACGGCCTGGGAAACATTCTGGATGTCGTCCGCATTCTTGATCGTGGCGGCAAGAAAACCGGCCCGCGCTTCTCTACCGAACTGGATGATCACGGGATCGGTTCCAGCTTCGAAGACGGGAAGCTCCCCAAAGTCAATTAGGCGATGAAGCGAGTATTCGCTGGTGAGGAGTTGACGCAACGGCTTGCCATAACCCGAACGGAAGAATTTGTTGGATGTGATGTAGCACAGCGTGCCACTGCCAGAAAGCAAGGTGCCGCCGCGTTCCAAGAAAAGACAGTAGAGGTCGGCGGACTTTGAGAAGGCGCCGTATTCGGCAGCGGCGTAAGCATCCTTTTCCTTCGCCGGAAGTTTTTGAATCTGAACATACGGCGGATTCCCGATGACGATATCGAAGCCGTCCTTGACGTCGAACATCCACTCAGGGTCGAAGAACGGGGATGAGGCGTTCTGGTCGTAGGGATCCCAGGCGGCGAGGCGGTCGGCCTCGTGCAGGAAAGCGCTCTTGTTCCTGGCGCGGTTCTGCTCGTTTTCGATGTCGCCAGCGAGGCGGCGGATGGTGTCGTCGATCCGATCACGCTTCTCCTGGTTCACGTCCACGCGCAGGGTGGTCTGCACGGGTTCCGGCGCCGTCTCGAAAAAGCTGATTTGCGTGGGCGTGGTCTGGACGACCTCCTGCCAGTCTTCCGGTTCGACGGCTCGGCGCTGCTGCCGGAGTTTCCCGATTTCCGCCTGCCACAGGGCGATTTTGTGGGCGTCGGGCTGGGAGGCGATCTTGACGAGCCGGGTCTTGATCTGGTCTCTGAGTTTCTCGTCCTGGGCGCGGCACTTGTTTTTCTCCCGCGCGTTGCGCGCCCGGAAGTGCCGGTGGCGGACGGTGGCGAGCTCCGCGCGCAGGCGGTGCAGTTCCGGGTCGTTCAGGAGACTGGCGCCATCCGCGGTCTTGAGTCCGTCGGCGAAGTCGGCTTCCAGACCGATGAGGGTGTTGGCGGCGACGAACTTCGTTTCGAGATTCGGCAGGGGCAGCATGCCGTAGTTCCTGGCGGGGTCCGCGGTCGGCCGCTGGTCGCAGACGAGGGTGATGAAGGCGCGGAGCTTGGAAATCTGAACGGCGATGGACTGGATGTCCACGCCGAAGATGCAGTTCTCGATCAGGTAGAGTTTGCGGGCGTAGTCGGGATCGTTCACGCTCTGGTCGAAACTCTCGGTGATGCGGCGGCGGCGCGCGGCTTTCTCGTCGGCGTCGAGGTTCTCGGCCTCGGCGAGGGCTTTGTCCGCTTCGGCCAGCACGATCTCGCGCCAGAGCGCGTTCTTCTCGTCGAGGCGCTGGAGCAGGCGAACCATCTTGAGCAAGACGCCCATGGGAAAGGCGCCGGAGCCGCAGGCGGGGTCCAGAATGCGGCAGCGGTAGATGGCTTCGACCAAGTTGCGGCGCTCGGTGTCGGTGAAGGGCACGTCCTGTTCATCAGGACCCAGAAGCGCCGCGATGCGCTCGGAGAGTGGCGCAGACGAAGAAAGTGGCGCAGACATTCCTGTCTGCGCATCGGCAGGCAGGAATGCCTGCCCCACATTGGCCTGCCCCTCCTTTTCCATCATGGTCAGCAGGTGGGCCTTGAGGCTTTCGTCCACCATGTAGTTGACGATCTCGCGGGGGGTGTAGAAGGAGCCGCTCTGCTTGCGGGCGGTCTGTTTGGTCTCCGGGTTGTAGGCGCCCAGCAGGTTCTCGAAGACCTTGCCGAGGAGTTCGGGATCAAGCGCCACATCGGCGTCGTTGGGCGAGTTCTCGTCCACGGTGAAGTCGTAACGGGCGAAGAGCGTGATCAGCCCCGCGTCGTCGAAGAAGAGGTTGTTCGGGATGTGCGCCACGCACTTTGAATTGCGGCTGAATCCGTCCTGGTAGTCTTTGCCTTTGTCCAGACATTCGAAAAGACCACCGTTGAGGAAGGGGACTTGTTTGAAGATCTCAATGACCTCTTCCTCGGTACAGGCGAAATCTTTTGCGTAGCGGTAGAGAGTCTTGATCCCGAAATGCTCCCGGTTCGCGAGCGCGCCTTTTTCGATGGCGAACGCGCGCTCGTCGATTTCGCAGTTCAAGGTGGCGAAGAAGAGGTTCTGGAGGATGGCGCGGTAGTACTTGCCATCTTCCGGCGAGTGAGGGTCGAAATCCTTGAGCAGTCCCTTGAGTTCGGCCTTGTCGAAGAGCAACGGCGGAACCAGTTTCTTCTGCTTGATGAACCAGACGAACATCAGGCGGGTGATCAGGCGGATGAGATGTTCGGCGAGCTGGCTCCGGTCGTCGTCCTTGCGCTCGACATCGTTGGGGAAGGAAACCTTGGACGCCGGATTCATGGCGCGCTCGTACCAGGCGAACAGGTTGTTGTAGAACTCCTTGGTGAGCGTCTCGACGGAGAAGGCCTCGACCAGGCGTTTCCACGTGGAAAACGGCGCCGCCATGCGGGCGCGGAAGGTCTTGTTCTCCCGGTCCGGCGCCACGAAGAAGGACTGGCGCCTGCAGTCGCCATAGACCAGGCTGCGCCCTTCGGCGCGCCCGGTGACGAGACTCAGGCGGAAATGGCCGGCGTCGTCGTAGAAGGCGAAGAGCCCCTGGGTGAAGAGCCCCTTGACCTTGGCCGGCGGGCGGTCCAAGGCGGCCTGGAGCTGGCGCCGGGCGAAATCGAACTGGCGGCGGCGGCTGGAGCGCTCGTTGATCTCCTTTCCGGCGTTGACGGCCATCACGAGCAGGGGGCGGTTGATCTCGGCTTCCGGGAGCGACTGGACGTAGCCGACGACGTCCGCCCGGGCGTAGCCGCCGGGATCGGCGGCGGGATGAAGGTCGCTGGAGAAGCGGTCGAACCGCTCACGGCACCATTCGCTGAAGTTCTCCGGTGTGAACTGTGCGATGAGTTCAGCGCTCACGGGCATCCTCCCGTGCAGAAGTCCGCGCGCCGGCAGAGACCCAGCGTTTCCTGAAAAGCCGATAGCAGCTTCTCGACGATGTTGTCAAAAATAGGGTTCGACATTGGAAGACCCCATTGGAATGGTCATCAATTCATTAAGACGCCATAATACCCAAGCCGCACGTCACACAATTTGAGAAGTTGAATGCTTTTCCACTGCATGACTACACTATATCACTACTGCGTTTTGAATGTCAATACGCAATATTCCAATAGTGTTAATTCATCACATCGCCCCACAAAAAAAAGCCCCCTCGTCACAGTCACATATTCGAATATGTGACGGAACGAGGGGCTGTACATGGACGACGGAATTCGGTGATCTGCAACGATCACCTGCCGCTTGGAAGAATGATCCACTCCCCCGCCACCCCGCGAAAGGTTCACAAAGGCAGCAGGGTGCAAAATGAAACTCGATTGGCCTATGCTTGAGCGGCGGTCGTTCCCGTGACCACGTTCGACGCGCGGAGCTTGATGTGCAGCTCGCGGAGCTGCTTCTCGGTGACGGGCGCCGGGGCGTTCATCATCAGATCCTGGGCGCGCTGGTTCATCGGGAAGGCGATCACCTCGCGGATGTTCTCCGCGTCGGCGAGCAGCATGACCATGCGGTCCACGCCCGGCGCGATGCCGCCGTGCGGCGGCGCGCCGTACTTGAACGCGCCGGAGAGCGCCGGGAAGCGGTCGAAAACGACGTCCGCGCCGTAGCCGGCGATCTCGAACGCCTTGATCATCACGTCGAGACGGTGGTTGCGGATCGCGCCGGAGGAGAGCTCCACGCCGTTGCAGACCACGTCGTACTGGTACGCCAGCACGTCGAGAGGATCCTTCGTCGTCAGCGCCTCCATGCCGCCCTGCGGCATCGAGAACGGGTTGTGGGAGAAGATGATCGCGCCGGTCTCCTCGTCGCGCTCGAACATCGGGAAGTCCACGATCCAGCAGAAGCGGAAGACGTCCTTCTCGACGATATCCAAGTCGCGGCCGAGCTTGAGACGGATGTCGCCGGCCATCTTGGCCGCCGGGCCCGGCTGGTCGCACAGGAAGAACATCACGTCGCCATCGACCATGCCGGCGCGCGCGGCAAGCGCCTCAAGCTCCTCGGGCGTCATGAACTTCGCGATCGGCCCCTTGACCTTGTCCGTGTCCCAGACGATGTAGCCGAGGCCCCTGGCGCCGAGGTCCTTCGCATGGGACTCCAGCTTGTCGAAGAAGCTGCGCGGGCGCGTCTTGATGCCCTTGACGGGGATCGCGCGGACGACGGCGCCGCCCTTGACGGCGTTGGCCCGCGCGATGGCGAGCCGCCCCACGGCGGAGAGGTCGATGGCCTCGGTGTAGAGGCACCGGCCCGTGCCGTCGGTCTGGAAGACGATTTGCTGTGAGCCGGTAGCCGCCGTCGGGCATGCGGTCCGCGGCGATGTCGTAGGGGCCTTTGAGGCGCACGACGTAGTCGCCGCGCACCTGGCGACGGCCGTAGCCCCGGGCCTCGGCGCCGGCTTCGAGTCCGACGCCCAGCTCGGCGCAGGCGGCCTTGAGCGCCGCGATGTCGCGAATCTGCGTTTCGATGGTGGTGAAGTGTGACATGCTGGTCTCCTTGGGGGTTTCAGGTACTAGGGTTTAGGGGCTAGGTGCTAGGGTTCAGGGTTCAGGGTTCTTAATCGTAATCTTAATCGTAATCTTAATCGTAATCGTAATCGCTCAACGCCGAGGTTCAGGTACTTTGTCGCGATCTTTGTCGATCTCGCGATTGGCGTGAACGAGCATGACCAGAGCGGCAAACGGCTGGTGATGCGTGATGAATTTCGAAATAAACTTTCTTGTTGACGAATCTGTGAAGACGGGGCTATAGTCTCTTTCCCAGAGAACCCATCTTCCGTGATCACAGGCGGACGGTGGGCAGGCAGACGGGAGCGGAGGACGTAGAGCATGGTCGGCCAAGACACAGGTGTTGAGCGGTTCCGGCGTGATGCAAGTCATGCCTTGAGGCATAGCAAGGATTCATCACGATCCCGCTATCCCTCAAAAAGCACCTGCAAGTCCTTGACAATCGCGATGAACTTGAGGCATAGCAAGGTTTGGCCGGGCAACGGGTCTTGCTATTTTTGACGTATATTACCCTGTTAGATGAAGAGAATAAATATAATACTCGCGTGGGCTCTAGTAGCCGTTAACACCGCAAATTTCCTTCTCTCTTTCACATTTAGAATCAATCGGTATTTAGATCGATATGCATGGTGGATAAAGAGAGGGCATAAGAATTACCTGGGAAAGGATCAATCGCTTCTCTCCCTTATATCAAGCGTGTTCGGTGACTATCTGTTTGTTCTGCCCTATATGGCAATAGTACTGCTGGTTTCGATAGGATTTATAAGAAACGGCCAATCATACAAAGGGATAAAGAAAGGAGTATTGATGGGGCTGTTTATAAGCGGGGCGCTATCTTCCGGTCTTATTGCTATGGGCATGATTCCGCACTATCATGGAATACTTCAGGACGGGACAGCGGAATGGGCTATGGCCTGGCTCCCCTTTATCTGGATTGGATATCCATCCCTTATAGCCGGAGCTATAATTGGACTAGTGAGTGCATTTGCACACAAAATGATCGTTCGCCATAAGAAAGTCGCTTCAGCGATATAAATGAATAATCATCTAACAACCGGTTCCACCTTACGCGCCGCAAGCGGCGCGACGGTGACCCGTGACGTTAGCGCGCTCTCCGTGAAAAGCATCGTTACCATCGAACCGCTTGCAATGCATCCCGAGGCATTGCTGCCCCTTAGACATTGGTTCGAAACAGAATGGCCAGAGTACTACGGCATCGATGGTCCTGGAGACGCGCTGAGCGATCTACAATCTTTTGCCAATCGTGACCGCCTTCCTATTGGATTCGTGGCGTTTCGGAACGGCGAACTCTGCGGCGTCGCTGTACTTAAGGACGAGTCGATCGCCAGCCATCGCCATCTCTCGCCTTGGGCAGCCGCAGGCTTGGTCAAGTCGTCGGAGCGAGGAAAGGGTGTAGGGGCTCAACTCATTGATGAACTTGAGACAAAAGCACGGAGCTTGGGATTTTCTTGTATTTACTGTGGCACGAACACAGCGAACTCATTGTTGGAGCGTCGCGGTTGGGAGCTAATGGAGGACATCGTTCACGATGAGCATCAACTTGGCATTTATCGCAAAGCGCTCTAACAATTCATTCAAGCCGAACCCGCTTCGCGGGTCGGCTTAATTCAGGTGTTCGATCCCGGCATCATGCCGAATTCCCCGATGCCATATTTATGCCCCCCGCCATGACCTGCCACAAGGGGTTCGCGGCGAGCCCTAGCGACTAGCCGCTAGCCCCTAGCCGCTAGTGCCTAGCCCCTCCCTCCCTCCCTACGCCGCGGGCTTGTATTTCAAATGCTGGCGTTCGAGGGTGCAGTCGTCGGCGTCGATCTCGTCGCGCTCGCCCAGATAGACGGGCTGGTAGAGCGAGCCGTTCTCCCCGGCGACGTAGAGATACCGGATCTCGACCACCCGCCCGACGGACGGGAGTTCGTGGTTGGGCGGGATGGCGACGTTGCCCACGGGCCGGCCGGAGAGCGAGACCTCGACGCTGCGCTGCGCGTTGACGCCCGTGACGACGCACGAGCACGACGCCCAGAACTTGCACTTGAGCTGCGAGCCTCCGCTGGACGGACGCCCCGCCGTCCACGGGGCCTCCAGATCCTTGAAGACCGCGCCCTCCTTGTCCGCCTGCTTCAGGTGGCGGTAGAGGGAACGCTTGTTCGCCTCGCCGAGAGCCGTGGGAGCCGCGAGCACGTTGCCGCCCATGCCGCCCTGTCCGCCGACGAGACGCTGGAGCGCCACGAGCCTCGCCGCGTAGGGCATGTCACGCCAGTCGCCGTCGGCGTTCTCCAGCAGGTCGAAGACATGGTACGTCTCGCCCACCAGCTCGCCGTCGAGCACGAAGGCGCCGGGCAGTTCTCCAAGCGCCGACTCGACCGCGCGGGAGAGGGCGATGCGCCGCCCCTGGCGGTTGGCCGCGACGATCCCGCCCTCCGGCGTCCGGCGCACCAGCGTCCGGCGGCCGTCGTACTTCTCCTGGACGCACCAGCGGGGGCTGGAGAGGTGCGCCTCCGCCTCCGCCTCGCCGATGGGGTTGAGAAGCTGGGGGCGCAGGCC
>JALHHX010000057.1 GCA_022837245.1 Lentisphaerota bacterium | reverse complement strand
CATTGTCTGATCGTCAGACTCCACTGTGGCGCCGATTATGGCGCGTTTGCGACGTTGCATGTCGAGCACCTTTTCCTCGATCGTGTTTTCCGTGATCATCTTAAGGCTCAGGACTGTTTTCTTCTGTCCTATGCGGTGAGCCCGGTCTGTTGCCTGATCCTCGACGGCTGGGTTCCACCAGGGGTCGAAGTGCACGACAGTGTCGGCGCCGGTCAGGTTGAGACCCGTGCCACCCGCCTTCAGGCTGATGAGGAAGACAGGTATGCTGGTATCAGTGTTGAACTTGTGCACGCTTTCCAGACGGTCTTTCGAGGCGCCGTCGAGGTAACAGTGCCGGATGTTGCGTTTCTCAAGTTCCCTGCGCAGGATCTTGAGCATGGAGACGAACTGGCTGAACACGAGGATCCTATGGCCGGAGTTAGCGGCTTCGTCGTAAATCTCGAAAAACTGCTCGAGTTTCGCGGAAGGCGACTCCGCGTCTGGAAGGGGGTTTTTGTCGCCCAGCAGCTCAAGATGGCAGCAAACCTGGCGCAGGCGCAGGAGAGCCGTGAGGATGACCATGCGTGATTTTTCGTAGCCGTCCTGCTCGACCCTGCCTCGTATCTCCCGGCGTGAGGCCTCCATGACCTTGTCGTATACGACTTGCTGTTCGCTCGAAATGTTGCACCACGAGACCTTGACGATTTTCGGAGGCAGATCCTTGGCCACGTCATTTTTTTTGCGGCGTAGCAGGAACGGGTGCAGTTTGCGGCGTAACTTCACCTGCGTGGTTTCGTACAGGGCGTCGCCCGGCACTGACAGCGGGATTTCATAGCTGGCGCGGAATTCGTCGTAATGCCCAAGGTAACCCGGCATGAGGAAGTCCATTATCGACCAGAGGTCGGCCACGCTGTTTTCCATTGGCGTGCCGGTTAACACGAAGCGGCTGCCGCCGCTGAGAAGCTTGACCGCGGTTGCGTTTTGCGTGGCGCGGTTTTTGATATTCTGCGCCTCATCAAGGATGATTGCGGAGAAGAAAGTCTTGCGATACTCCTCGACATCTCGGCGGATAAGCGCGTAAGAGGTTACGACAAGATTGTAGTCCGAGATGCGCTCGAATTTCTCGTGGCGTTGCGCGCCGGACATTGCGATGACCTTGAGTTCCGGGGTGAAGTGCTGCGCTTCGTGCACCCAGTTGTCCACAAGGCTTGTTGGGCAAACGACGAGGGCGGGTTTGTCGCGGTGCTCAGGGTGGAACCGCTCGAGGGCGAGCCATGTAAGTGTCTGGAGCGTTTTGCCGAGGCCCATTTCGTCGGCGAGGATTCCGCCGAGGCGGTTCGACTCAAGGAAGCGCAACCACGCTATGCCGTCCTTCTGGTATGGACGCAGGATGCTTTTTAGCGGCTCGTCGAGAATGACGGGCATTATTTTCGTGAGGCGGTTGTGCTTGTCCGCGAATGTCTTCCAATCCTGCGGCGCGGTCTGGATTCTGATGGAAGTCTTGTCGAGGGCGTCGAGCGATGCCTTGATATACGGGGCGTGCACGTTGCTTATGCGCACAAAGCCGGGACGGGTGCCGGGCTCGGAGTTGCAGTCGCGAAGCGCATCGCGCAGATCCTCGATCGCAGCCATGTCGAAGAGAACCAGGTCGTCGCCTTTTTTTACGAACGACTCATGCATCTGGATGGCGCGGTGGATATCGGTTGGGCTGATATTCGCCCGGCCGTTGACAACACGGAACGCGTATCCGATTTCGAAGCTGCCCGCGCCTTTGGCCTGTTCTATTTCGACGACCGGGATTGTGCGGTTAAGGCTGAAATAGTACGACGAGATTTCGTTGTCCATCTGGACGCTCCAGCCGTCGCGCTCAAGCACAGGCATTTGCGTGCCGAGGAAGTTGAGCACCGGGCGTTCGCCTGAGAGTGGCGAGATGGAGGTTCCCGAATCGGCGGCAATATGCATGTCGCGCAATTTTTTTATAGCTTGTTTTTCCGCGTCCATGTTTCTGACGTAGTAGAGGTAAAAATCCTCCTCGTCGGGAATTGAAAAATCGCCTCGCGGATCCGGCGCAGCCGCGGCTACCGAAACGGCGTTGTTGTAGTTGGCGAAAAGAGTCATGGATATAGAAGCGCCATTGCCCTTCACGCGAATGGAGAAGCGCGGTTCCGCAGGCTGCATCAGGAAAAGGTCGAAATCTATTTCTCGTTCCAGCGGCATGAGTTTTTCGAGGAGGCCAAGTTCGTTTTTGATAAACGAAAGTGTTCCTTTGCGCGGGATGGCTATAGTCTCTTGATAGACCTTCTGGTATGGCCCCGGCAACACGCTTTTTAGCGGCCATAGCACGCCCTCGAAGTGCGCGAAGCCCTTATTGCCGAACACGGCGTATTCCGGGACGCTGCCCTCAGGCGCGCCTGGTATATCCGTCGTGAGCATCAGGAGGATTTCACCAGTATCACGGTCGAGATCCAAGACGAGTTTCGATTCGAGCTCCGTCTTCTCAATCCGCAAGGGGTTGCCCCCGGAGCGGTAGACGGGGCGTCCGTGAGTGCCGAGCATGTCTACTATGCCGACGAAATCGGCCTTGGTCAGCACAAGCGGCTTCGTCATGTCGCCCTGGATGTCCTCGAGGACGAAAAGGATCATGTCGTCCACGCGACCAGGTTTGAGCGCGATACCGCGTTGCGCGATATACTCAAGAGGAACGGGGTTGCCTCCACCTTCGATCACGGCATGGCATGAAACGGGCATTTCTCCGGCGGTGAAAGCCGCATGCCAGTTTTGCGGAAGTCGCATGCGGATTTCAGCCGGCTGTCCTTTAGAGTAGTCGCGCTTTATTAGTTTACCCTGCATGCCCGCCTTAGCGACCATCTCGGCGTGCGAGCGTTCTTGTTTCTTTTCGGGGATGCGCCGCGCGGCCACGGCGCGCTTCAGCAATGCAACCGCTGCGGCGACGATGTGCACGCACACGCGGCCGTCGCGTTGGCTCACGGCACAGGGGCACATGTTCTCCACGAGGCCGGAGCTGCCGACCTTGAAGCGCGTGTGGATTTTGGCACCGGCATGCGTGATTTCGGCCTCGCCGCACGGCTCGTCGAACCTGGCGTTGGCGACCTCGCCTTTTTGGTAATAATTCTTCAGGGCGTCGTTGTATAGCGTCTCTCCACCCCAAGATTTAATCTGTTGTTCAGTTAAGTTGAACGTTGACATCCCTAGATTATCTTATATAAACACGTCGTACATTTCTTTTTCTGTTCTAGCCTCGATCAGACGTTTGCGTCCGTCCTCGTCGAGAGCCTTGCCGATGTGCGCGATTATGCGCAGATGCGGCGTCTGCATCATCACCGGGGAAAGCGTAAGCACGATGATGCGCACATTGGAACCGTCAACCGTCTCGTAGTCGTCAATCTCCTTGTCGAGCACGGCCACGACTCCCACAAGCGAATCGACAAGATCCGTTTTCACATGCGGAATGGCTACGCCTGACTCGAGGCCGGTTGACATGGCGGCCTCGCGGTCTTGAACCAATTTCAGGGCGTTGCGGGGATCTTTAACCATGCCCTTGACGAACAGCGCGTTCATCATCTCCTCGAGCGCCTCATTCTTATCAGTGGCTTTAAGTTTCGGCACCATTAGAAAACGGCGGAGGTAGCGCTCGATATAGGCGTCGACCTTCACCGGCCCCTGGCCAGCGGAGTCGATCGACTTCACAAGCCCCGTTACCCCGAGGGTCTTGACGGGTTTTGCCAGCTCATGCGCAAGCTGAGTGAGTTCGGTGGTGACGTCGAGCACTGCGGTGGCGATAAAGCGTTCTTCTGAAGGCGAGCACTCGAACATGACCTCGCTGTCCTTGCAGCTGACGCCAATCTCAACGTCGTCGCGCCTGACCTGCCAGATATCGCTTTCCCCGCCGAGCCTGTGCGTGAAGAAGCCCTCGGATCTGAACGACTTCATCAATTTCTCGCACAATGCGGTGGCCGCATCCGAGGATGGAAGTGTAAAGGAAAACGGCCGGGAGGTTTCCGCCTCGCTAAGCGGGTGGCGCAGCCCTGATTTCTTTATTTTGTAGAATTCCACCATAATCGGCGGAGCCACCACCGTGGTGACAAGTGTCATGATAATGCCAATGCTAAACACTGTTGGCGGCAGAAACCCATTCGCAAGGCCGATGCCGGCCACGATCAACGCGACCTCGCCACGCGGGATCATGCCCGCTCCTATCCTGAGCGCGCCGATTCCATTGAAGCCGCAGAAGAGAGCAGGAATGGAACATCCGATTAGTTTTGCCAAGACGGCCAAAAACGTGAAGACAAGTCCAAAAACCAGCACAGGAGCTGACATAAGGGCCCGCACATCCACCATCATGCCCATGACGCAGAAGAAAATCGGCACCATGAAGGAATACACGGGCATGAGATTCTCTGTAATTACGTAACGGATATCCGTGCGGCTTAGAGCAAGCCCCATAACGTACGCTCCGATGATCATTGCAAGCCCCATCGACTCGAAGAAGCCCGCGAGCATAAGCGCCAAGCCTAACGACATTATTGCGATTGAGCCCTCGGATCCAAACATCTTAAGCAGGCTGCTGATCTTACGGGCGGCGATCACGCCCGCGATCGTGGCTCCCAGCCATATGCCGAATGCCTTGACGGCGATCATCCCAATGGTGGCCCAGTCGATCCCGCCGGGGGAACCCGCGTTCTGCGCGCCCACCACGCCCATCCCTATGGCGAGAACAATGATGCCCAGCACATCGTCGATCACAGCACCGGCCATCGTAGTGACGCCTTCAGGCGAGTCAATGCACTTGCGCTCGGAAAGGATTCGAGCCGTTATGCCAACGGAGGTCGCCGAGCACATGATGCCCATAAACAGCGCCTCGGCCGAAAGGAAGGACGCCGGCTCTCCTCCTATGAAACGGTGAAGCAAAAGCACTGCGCACAGGTCGCCGAAAATAAACGAAAACACCACGCCGCCCATTCCCACAAGGGATCCAGCAAGCGAATAGCGAACGAATAGCTTCAGATCCGTCTCCACCCCTGAAAGGAAAAGAAGCATTATGGATGCGATAGTGCAGAAACCGTAAAGTTCGGACGTGACGGGAAACGTGCTGCCGCTGCTCACCACCGGGAACACGCCGCTTGCGAATATGCCGCCAAGGCTTATCCCACCAAGCGCATACGGACCTATCACCACGCCAGCGAGCAGCTCTCCAAGGACGCTCGGGATATTCACGCGCTCGGCCAGCATGCCACCAATACGGGCCGCGAAAAGAATCACGCCTATCTGGATCGCCAACAACATCATCTTGTGCGACATGCTGCTACCGACCGCCTGTTCAGCCGCATCGGCGGCCCAAGCGGGACAAGATGCTAAAACAAATACTGAAACCGCACTGGCAAAACGTCTAATTTTCATATGTAAAAGGCGTGTTTTTTTTAGTGTAAAGAAAAGCCGCGGCATCGAACCATAATACCGCTAACTAGAATTCTTTTGCCCTGCAAGGATCATAGGCGCTTGATGCCGCATATGGTGGGAGATACTGGACTCGAACCAGTGACCCCTTGCATGTCAAGCAAGTGCTCTAACCAACTGAGCTAATCCCCCAGCAAAAGAAACACGGGGGATACTACATGAAACCGGACGGTGAAGTCAATACCTTTTTTTGAGCGACGACACCGGCACCCAGCCGGTAGCGCCGTCGTATAAAACGCGGCGCCACTCGCCTTCGGCTTCGCGCATTTCCACGACGGCACCTGCCGGAACGTCAAAGAGCACTTTGGAAATGGAGTCGGGGCACAGCCTGGCAGTCGCGCTCGAACCCATGACCTGATCCTCGCCGCGACGACGGCGCAGAAACCGCATGAATCCAAGTCCGTTGCCTCCATCAACAGCGGATTCGGTACGTGGCGCAACCGTGGAAGGCACAACCGCAAGCGCCATGACTTCGTTTGTCGACGGTGGCATGCCCGCCGGACGTTCCGTGACGCTCAAACTAAATTCCGGGGTGCGAAGCGTGATGTATTCTCCTTTGAGCGGGTCGAAATATGAGACCGAGAGCGGCGGAGCCGCTGTGATGTTAGTGCCGAGAGGAATCAATACCTGCTCGCACGTGACAGAGTCATCCGCGCGTGTCGCAATGCGCGGCGGGTAAATCCTGAATCCAGTGCCGGGGGAGTATTTGACATCTGGCGTAATATCGAGCGAACCGCTCCCTTGCAGAGTCCAGCGCAGATTAAGCAGATCGCCGACGTAGCTCTCCGACGGCGTTATAGATGCGTTTAATCTAAATTGACCTATGGCGCTGCTGTAATCGGCGGGGCGGCTTTCAAGCGGTGGAACTCTTACATCCAACGAAATCGGATCGGCCTGGGCAGTGAAATTGAAAACGCGCCGCCTGACGATAAAACCGCCACCCACCCTGACGGCAACACGACCTGAAACGACGGGCGTGAATTCGATTCTTCCACGACGAAGAAGATAGATGTCTGATCGGAAGCTCTGAATCTGGGGATTATCTCCCGGAATCGACTGAAAGCGCAAAGTACCAGTTGTGTTTGCATCAGGAAGCCCGTCTATGCGCAGATCGCCATAGAATTCCACGTCCCTGAAATCCACCGTTAGGGTTGCCGTTACTTTCTGTCCCACGTAGTAAGTTTCCTGTTTCGGGGAAATCTCGAAGGTAGCCGAGGGGCCCAGAATTTCCTGCTCTTGCTGGGCTTGAGCGGCTACCCCAAGGCTGATCAAATAAACCAAGAACAGCTTGCTGCTCTTTCTCATTCTGTCACCCCTCTTTCCCGAGCCGCGCTCTCAACCGGCGGAACATCGGGCAGCGGCGCATCGAGAACGTGTCTGCTTGCAAGAACGCTGCTCCCGAAAACCGCCACGCCAAACAGCGCCACAAAGGCCAAAGCTCGTCCGCTTCTTCGCAACCCCAGATGTGCCGCGAGCAACCCCGCCCATAGGAGACACCATGCGATGGCCAAAGCTTCGGCGCGCAAATCCACAGGTGTCCCGTAATGCCAGAACAGCGGCACTCTGTACCACGGCAGCGCGCTGCCCTCGGAGATCGCGATCCCGTCACTTGCTGCTCCGCCTATGCTCCGCTTCTTTCGCCTTGCATCACGCAACGCGATCTCGAGGTTGTTCTCAGTTTCCGGGGATGCCCCTTCGAGTGCCTCCGCCCGATGCAACGCATCCACAGCCTCATCGGGGCGACCGGCAAGCATGAGCATTGTTCCATAGTTGTAAAGCAGCCCGCCGCTCAGGGTTCCTTCATCCAAAAGACGCCTGTACTGCAGAGCCGCATCGTGGAAGCCACCCTCGTCGCGGGCAGCCGACGCCATGGAGTTCGCATGCCGCCATGTGAACTGCGCTCCCGCATCCACCGCCGCGGCGTACAACGCAGGCAGGAACGCCAACATCAGCACGAGCACAAGCTTGAGCGAGGCAAACAGCTCCGCCAGACGACGGCGGTTGGTTTTGACAACTTCCCCGGAATCTTCGTCAGGACTGAATCTAGAATCAAACACGCGCTGCAGCAGTGCGCCGATTTCGTCGGCCGTGGCAGGGTCCGCACCGTGCTGCAAAAGCTCACGACGCACTTCTGGTGGAGTGAAGCTAGCACCATCGGCGTCAAGCCGGTCGTGCAGCAGGACAGTCACGGCATCCATTACCTGCTGCGGTGTCTTCGCACGCGCCAGCCGCTTCATTGAACGAACGGCGGCGGAACCGCGACGTACAGCGCGGTCGAACGATTTGCGCCTGCGCCACATCGCCGCAAAACCGATGACAACCGCATATGTCGCCGGCGGGACAAGGGCGAGAGCGAACGACTGGGCGCGGTTCCCAGGCGCGGGCTTGGCCACCGCCCGCACATCCACTGTTATGCCAGACGGGGCACGCTCGCCGTCGATTCTCAGGCTGACGCCACGGCTATTTGACGCAGCGCCAAACACGAGATCGGGGTCAATCTCAGCTGATTCGTTGACGCGCAGCGGCACCGGCTCAGTAGAGATCGTCACGTATTCACGCTTTTCGGTGTCGTAGTAAGAGATATTAAGCGGAGGCACTTCTATTGTTCCGCTCACAATCGGCCTGATCCTGTATGTGAAACGCGCGCCGCCGACATCGATGCTGTCGCCCACGCTCCCGTACTGGCGGAAGCGCTCCGCCATAAGGTTGTTCTTGAAAATCTCTGGCGCGCGGATGTTCGAAAGCGTAATGTCACCCTTAAGTTCGAGCGTCAGCACAAGCGGATCTCCAACGTTGCACGTCTGCGCATCGATTGATGCCACCGCGCTCATGTACGAGCCGAGCGAACCGATGAACGTGTCTGGCCGTCCCTCCGCCGGCGGAGGGGTTACGCGCACCTTCTCCACATCGGAAACCGCAAGAACCGACACCGCCTTCGGCTCGCCACCGTTCTCGTTGAAAAAAACAGATCCCCTGAAGCGCGCCGGCGCGAAATCGCAAGCTCCTTCGGTTGTCGAAATGAACGGGAGCTCAAGCGTGTACTTCCACGCCGGCTTGCCTTTTAGCTCAGCATCCTCGCGCGGGAAATAAAAAAGAGCTGGAGTCGTTTCTTCAAACGGCGAGCCGAAAAACGAAGGGAACCCCATACCTCCGCCACGCACGGTGTAGTTGTTGATGCGGAATGCCTCGAGAAAAATTCCCAAGTCGCCGTCAAAACGGCAGTTACCAGGCACATCCGCTATGAAAGGCATCTCGAGCAGGGGCGCTTGCCCATTAGCAATGGACGCGGGATTGTACGGGGCGTATTCACCCGAGAGCTTTGCGACGAGAATCTCCACGGTGATGCTGAATTTCTCGTCCACCAGCACGCTTTCGCGACTCGGGCGCAGGGTCACCGCCACATAAGGCTGTTCATCGGGGCTGAGGACTTCAACATCGGGGATCTTCACGGTATAAGTCTCTCCGTTGGCGGAAAGCGTTGCCTTGCCTATGGAAAAAACTCCGGCCGCACGCGGAGTCACGGTATAGCTCCATGTGGTGCGCGAGACGGGATTGCCTACTTGCACCCCGTTTACCACAAAACTGCCACTGAACTCATTGCGGACGCCGGCACTGGATATAGAAGCCCCCTCAATGTTTTCCAACACGGGCTGTGCATTGCCGCTTTGCGCTCCTTCAAGCGACAAGCGCAGCGTGAACGAATCGCCGATGTAGATTTTGGACACGTCAGTGCTTGCGGAAAGTTTTGTCTCGGCGGCCGCTGCAGGCGACAATGCCGCGATTGCCATCGCCACCGCCACAACAGATAGATTCTTCAGTTTTCCCCAAAAAGTCATTCCTCTTCCTCACTAGTCCCGACCAGCCGCATATCTGACCGCGGCTGGCAAAAACAGCATTACTATAGCACATTCAGCCCATAATTGGAATGTGCCAGAAACATGAATGGGATACTAATTTTCCAATATTGCAACATTACATTCAAACAAGTAATCCACCGCGCCCAGTTCCTGGCCTTAATCGCCTTCCACCATTACAAAAACAAAACACCAACCCTAGCACCCAACACCTTGTCTGTGACTAAAAACCGCAACTAAACGCTTCGCGACGTCGCGTCTCGCATGGGCAAAACAAAAAACCGCCCCCGCCGTATCGCCTAGATTCTTTATACCCTTCCTTTAGAAGGTGGGTGCCGTATCTGCCGCGTTCCAAGTCCCCGAGAGGCATGTGGTCGGCGGGCATGTTCCGGCTCCCTGAAATAAACGTAGGTTAAAGAAAATTGGCAGTCCGCGTGCGGGGGCAGAAAACGCTGATTTGATGCTTATCACGATAGCACGAAAGAAAGGAAATGTCAACATCGCTACTTCACGAACGGGGACAGCCCTCGGAGCTTGTCCACCACTTTCGGGACGACAGAGAGCACGTAGTCCACCTCCTGCTCCGTGTTGTAGCGGCTAAAGCTGAAGCGTATCGATCCGTGCACCGCCGTGAACGGAACGCCCATGGCGCGCACGACGTGCGAAGGCTCCAGAGAACCCGACGTGCAGGCCGATCCGGACGAAGCGCAAATACCGGCGTCGCTCATGTGGTATAGCATCCCCTCCCCCTCGATGTACTGGAAACTGATGTTGAGAGTGTTTGGGAGGCGTTCATTGAGAGAGCCGTTGATCATAGCGTCTGGGCACTTGACAAGGCCGGCCTGAAGCTTGTCGCGCATGGCGGAGATCCGCTTGGCCCCTCCGCTGGCGAGTTCGTCCATTGCCATCTCAGCCGCTTTGCCGAGACCAATGATGTATGGCACGTTCTCCGTGCCAGCTCTGCGACCGCCCTCTTGATGCCCGCCATGAATCAACGGCGAGATACGTGTGCCCTTGCGGACGTACAGGACTCCGATGCCTTTGGGGGCGTGGATCTTGTGGCCGGAGAACGACAGCATGTTGACTGGGATCTTCGACACGTCAACTTCCGCGATTTTGCCGACTGCCTGCACCGCATCCGTGTGGAAGACGGCACCTGCGGCAGCGGCCTTATCTGCCGCCTTTTTGATTGGGAAAATAACGCCTGTTTCGTTGTTGGCCCACATCATAGAGACGAACTTCTTGCCGGGCGTGGCAAGCGCGGCGCTGTAATCATCGATATTGAGCGTGCCATCGGACATTACTCCTACTTCGATCACGTTGAAGCCCTGCTCGCGCAGATGGCGGCATGATTGGAGGACGGCCGGGTGTTCTACGCGCGTGGTTATAACCGTGGTGTCACGCCCCATCGCTTCGACTCCTCCGAAGATCGCCTGGTTGTCGGACTCGCTTCCGCTGCCCGTGAATATGATCTCAGACGGATCCGCATGAATTAGCTCCGCGACTTTGGCGCGCGCATTCTCAATCTCCTGGTGGACTCTGCCGCCGAAGGCGTGCATGCTCGATGGATTGCCGTAGCGCTCGGAGAAAAACGGCATCATTGCCATAACGACGGCGGGATCGACGCGCGTCGTGGCGTTGTTGTCTAGATAGATTGTTCCGTTCATTTTGCCTCCTCTTCCGCAAGAACGCGAATCGAAGGCGAAACAAATTCGCGCAGCTTGGCTTCGACGAGCGATGATCTGGTTATGCTGGCAGACGCGCAGCCGACGCATGCGCCGCGGAAGGCGACTACGACATCGTCGCCGCGGACGTCGACGAGCTCAAGGTCGCCGCCGTCGCGTTGCAGCATTGGGCGGATCTCGTTGTTGACGATTTCCTCGATCTTCTTGATCTTCTGGAGCTGTGTCATCGGACGCGGCGAGGAGGTTTCAGGCGGCTTTGATTCGGACAGGATTCTGTCGATGATGGCCTGGATGTCGTCCTTGCAGCTGCCACAAGCACCACCGGCCTTGCAGAAGTTGGTGACCTGCTCGACCGTGGTGAGCTTGTTCTCCCTGACCACGCGGACAATCTCCGACTCATGCACATCGAAACAGTGGCATATGACGGGGTCGTCGCCAACAGTGTACGTGGAGGTCGCCCCGGTCTTGTAATTGTGTATGGCGGCTTCAAGCGCCTCGCGGCCCATGACTGAGCAGTGCATTTTCTGTTCGGGCAGTCCGCCGAGATAGTCGGCGATGTCGCGATTGGTAACCTTGCCGGCCTCCTCGAGCGTCATGCCTTTGATCATTTCGGTGAGGGCGGACGAAGACGCTATGGCCGATGCGCAACCGAACGTCTGGAACTTGACGTCAACAATGCGCCCGTTAGCGTCGAGCTTGAACATGAGGGTAAGCGCGTCGCCGCATGCCAGTGCGCCAACCTGCCCCACCCCGTCGGGATTTTCAATTTTTCCGACGTTGCGCGGGTTGTGAAAGTGATCTAAAACCTTGTCTGAATAATCCCACATGCTGCACCTCTCTTCCGTTGAAGCGGCTTTAAACGTTTTAAAAGTGGCGATTATACAACAAACAGTTCAAGAAGTGAAGTGGTATCACCCATTAGAAATAGTTGTATCGCTAAACACCGGCAACGTCCAGATCCGGATTTTGGAATTGCCCCAAACGTTGCTAATGGAGTACTATAAACAGGTGTTTTGCGCCGGCATGTGAATGTCGTCGGTTTTATGCAGCAACTTCTGCGAAGGAGAAGATTTAAATGAACCATGAGGAACTTTCAGGACAGGAGATAGTCGATCTCGCCAGCGCGTTTTACGGATCGGCGACTCTATTCGCGGCTCTTGAACACGATATCTTCACACAAGTTGCCGCGCTCGGAGATAAAGCCAAGGTGGCCGCACTCGCAAAAGCCACAGGAACGTCTGAGCGAGGACTACGCCTGCTTCTGGATGCATGCGTCGCGATAGGGTTGCTTGCCAAAAAAGACGACATCTATGCGAACACAAAGGCCGGAGCGCTGTCGCTCGTAGCCGGTGCCAAGATGGATCTTTCAAAAGCCATCCTTTATAACCGCGACGTATATCCAGCTTGGGGCAATCTCGGCAAGTTGGTGAAGACGGGCCTGCCCGTCGAGGCTCCAGAGCTGCACCTCGGCGACGACCCGGAGCGAACACGTCGTTTCGTCCTCTCGATGCGAGGACGCGCGCTGGCAATTGGACAAACCGTCGTGCCAATGCTCGATCTGTCTGGCTGCTCCACGCTGCTCGACCTCGCGGGCGGGCCAGGCACTTACGCGGCGCTTATCGCCAAAGCTAATCCTCACATCAAGTGCGTCACGGTCGATCTCCCCGCAGTCTCCGCGATCGCGGCGGAATGCGTCAAGCAGGCGGGCGTGGCCGACCGCGTCGAATGCCGCCCCGGCGACTACCATGCCGACATCTATCCTGCGGCGTCTTTCGACGCGGTGACGATTTTCGGTGCGCTCCATCAGGAGTCTCCCGCCCAGATCGTTGACATCCTCCGCCGCGCGCACCATGCGCTAAAGCTGGGAGGCAAGCTGTTCATACTCGACATGATGACCGATTCGACCCACACACAGCCTGCATTTTCCGCTCTTTTCGCGATTAACATGGCGTTGACCACGGAGCATGGCTGGGTATTCTCCGACGAGGAGATCAAAGGCTGGATGAAGGAGGCCGGTTTCATACCCGGCGAAACACAAACGGTTCCGCCGCCAATGCCGCATTGGCTTGTCTCCGCCACGAAGGGCTAGCTTTTATCCCACGCCGACTCCCGTGCGTCGCGCTCTAACGCAGCACGCGCTTCGGGCTCTTCCACGCTGCATTCACCCGTCAGCACTTCTAGTAATGATTCCGCAAGCCGTTTAGGCGAAACGGAGTGCATCCTGCCGACCTTGCCATAAACCGAGTCGGATACTTTGGATACTCTTGAAAATGGCGAGGATCCGTCGCGCCAGAGCATAGGCGCGCTGGTGCGGAAACGCCTGCGGTTGTATAGCATGTCCCAACAGCGGCTGAAGCGCTCCATTTCTCGCATTTCCTCAAATGAAAACGTGCTGTTTTCCAGAATCTCGTAGGGGGGCACCGGACTCCACTTAACGGCGAATTCATCATCGTGGCGCCCAATCGCCGTTCCTGGCAACCTCTTTAGAATGCCAACTTGGACTTCCGCAGGGGCGATGGCAACAAGCCTGTCGAAGCCGGAGACGAACGATCCCGGCGTCTCGCCCGGCAGCCCCGCAATCAAGTCGGCATGCACGTCCGCCCCTGCGTCCTCGACCATGAAGCGCAGCGCCCTCTCCACCGCCTCCGGCTTCAATGGGCGGCGTATGCGATCCGCAACTGTCTTGTTCCACGTCTGCACGCCCATCTCTATATGCAGCATCCCGGGCTCAAAACATTTAAGCCGGGCTCGCCATTCCGCATCAAGCTCATCAGGCGTAAATTCAAAATGCAGTCGTAACTCTGGAGTCATGTGCTCGATGAAGAAATCCAGCACAGCCAGCGAATGTTCCCCGCCAAAGTTGAACGACCTATCGAGAAACTTAAAATGCCTCGCGCCGCGCCGCAACAACCCTTCGAATTCGGCTAGAATCTTTTCGAGTGGAAACTTACGTATTCCGCCGCTGTCAGACGAGGTGCAGTATTCGCATTGAAAAGGGCATCCGCGCGTAGCCTCTGCGTAAACCATGCGCGTGGCAAGGTCGGCGTCGCTGTAGAGCCGGTATGGCAACTTCAACTCCTCCAAAACAGGGGGCCCTTGGTCCACTATTTTCTCAACGGCCTCACTTGCCAGAATCTTTCTGAAAACAGCAGGCGCCGCAAGCTCCCCTTCCCCACACACCGCCACGTCGAGAAGCGGCACGAGCCCTGACGGATCATCGTGAGGAACTATCTGCGGTCCGCCCGCGACACGCACGATGCCGGGTCTCACCTCAGCAAGCACTCGCAGCGCATCTGCAATGGCGGAGGCGTTCCAGATGTAAGTTGAGAACGCTACGATGCGAGGCGAAATTTCAAGCACGCGTTCGGCGATTTGCACCGGCGACAGGCTTGAATCGACTTCTAGAATGCGCGTCCGTCCCTCGAGATCGTAGAGGTTTGCCATGATGCAACGCAAGCTCAGCGAGGTATGCGCATAACCGGTGTTGACGGCAACGAGTAGTATTTCGCATTCCATGTTTCAAACCGCCCATGCCATGCGTCCGCCTCATCCGCGGCAACGCACGAGCAATCCCTTTAGGTAAAGGCCTTCCGGGCAGGGCAGCGCCACAGGATGGTCAGGTGCCTGCGTGTATCGGTCGATCATCGCGGCATCGCGCCTCGCATCCAGAGCTGCATCGGCGACGACTTTCTGGAAAAGCTCCGGCGATACGCCGCCCGAGCACGAAAACGTGGCAAGCACACCATCTGGGCGTAGCAGTTTGAATGCAAGGAGATTGATGTCTTTGTACGCTCGGCACGCTTTCTCAACATGCCCCTTGGAATCGGCAAACTTCGGCGGATCGAGAATGATCATATCGAAGAATTTGCCCCTGTCGCGGAATTCGCGAAGCACAGTGAACACGTCACCGCAACGCACGGTGCACTTATCTGGCTCCACGGCGTTGAGCCGCATGTTCTCAGCGAACACATCAAGCGCGGGCTGCGAGGAATCAACAGCCAGCACGCTATTCGCACCGCCATTCAGGCACGACAATGCGAAACCGCCGCCGTAGCAGAAAGTATCAAGCACGTCTTTCCCCTCTGCCAACGAACCGACTTTGCTCCAGTTGTCGACCTGGTCGAGATATCCGCCCGTCTTGTGTCCACTCTCGACATCGACGAACCATTTCAGCCCGTTTGCGCACACCTGGATTCTTGCCTGCGGCATCGTGCCCGCAAGTAGACCCTTGCGTTCCTCCAGCCCTTCATGCTTCCGCATCGCCACATCTGAACGCTCGTAAATGGCGCACTCCGGGAAAATCCCGGCGACAGCCTCGACAATTGTGTCCCTGCGCAAATCCATGCCTGACGTTAGAAGCTGCAGCGATATTACATCGCCATACCGGTCGATCACAAGCCCCGGCAATCCATCGCCTTCCCCGTGCACCCAGCGGACAGCATTGTGCGACTGGCGGTTCCAGCGTTTCGCACGCGCGTGCCAGGCAGAAAGTAGACGGCTCTTGAGAAAAACGCCATCGATTACCTCGTCGCGATTGAAAGTCAATATGCGCACCGCAATCGAGGATTGTTGTGAGAAGAAACCTTGTCCCAGCCACTCGCCTTTCGACGAAACGACATCGACCATATCTCCATCCGCCAGCTCACCCGAGGTCTTCGCAACAGCTCCGGAAAACACCCACGGATGGCGGCGAACCAAAGATCTGTCCTTGCCTGGCCCCAAAATAATTTTGCCCATTTTCGTCACCTCAAAAGAAAAGATTGGTCTGCGTCACTGGCGCACCTCGACAGGTATTGCGCCAAGAACCGCCTTTAGGGCATCAGGGGAAATCTTCACGAAGATTTCGCGTGAGCCGCCGTTGATGATTATCCAATCAAGATCGAAGATCGTCTCCTGCGCATAGATCGGGACTTTCTTCCTGAACCCAAAAGGACTTGTCCCGCCAACAAGGTAACCGCTGTGGCGTTGCGCCTCCTTAATTTCGCATGTTTCGATCGACTTGACTCCGACAATGCGGGCAAGCTTGTTAAGCGAGATTTCGCTATCGCCATGCATAAGCATTATCAAAGGCTTGTTCTCGTTCGTCTTGAGGACAATTGTCTTTACAACACGATGTTCGTCAACGCCAAGCTCCTTCGCGCAATGCGCAGTGCCGCCGCGCGGTTCGTAAGTATGTCTAAAGGCGGTATACTCGACGCCCGCCGCCTTCAGCACACGCAATGCCGCCGTCGCCGGGAAAGCATCAGGCTTTGCCATTCCTGTACCTGCCCTTTCCTTTGCAAGCATGTTCCACGGCATAGTCGGAACCAAAATCAAAACCAGAAGGCAAAAGCCCACCCGCAGTGAACTCCAGCATATCGCCCCCGTCGAGCGACCCGCAAATCACAGGCATTTCAGGACTGCAGAACTCAGCAATCACCTGCCGGCACGCACCGCAGGGCGTCGCAGGCGGCCCTGCCGATCCGCCTGCAATAGCAATCGCGCGAAAAGACCTCCTGCCTTCGCTGACGGCCTTGAAAATCGCAGTCCGTTCTGCACAGTTGGTTAGGCCGTATGACGCGTTCTCAACGTTGCAGCCAGTGACAACAGTGCCGTCATCCGCCAACAAAGCCGCACCGACAGCGTACTTGGAATACGGACTGTATGAATTGCGCGCCACCTCCCTTGCTGCCGCCAACAGTTTCTCGGCTTGCTCGGAGGTCATGCTTTACTCCCGTTTTTTCCACCGATCTTTGCCAGAATCAACGGTGACTTTTTTGGTCTGACATCGGCAATCACCACAGCCTTGCGCGCCTGATTCAACACGGCGTCCACGTCGTTTTTACTGCGCGCGTGTATGCGCATCAGCGGTTCTCCCTGAGTGACTTTCGCCCCGGCCTTGATTAACCCGTCAATTCCCACCAGATGATCTATCGTATCCGTGCTTAGTCTGCGCCCGCCGCCAAGCAACAGGACTACGCGGCCTATTGCGTCGGCATCCACGTGGCTTACGAATCCGTCGTCGCCCGCCAACACCTCAACGCATATCGGGGAGCTCCCGAGCCGTTCCGGATTATCAACCACTCGCGGATCCCCTCCATGTGCGTTGATCATCTTGGCGAACACCTCGAGCGCGGCTCCAGACTCGATGTTCCCGCGAATCTTCGCCGCGCCTTCCTCTGCGTTTTCGCACACACCTGCTATCACGAGCATCTCCGCGCCGAGCGCGACAGTTAGCTCAGTGACATCGACCGGTCCTGTGCCCTTAAGCACATCAATGGATTCGGCGATCTCAAGGGAGTTGCCGATTGCAGCGCCGAGCGGCTGGTTCATGTCGGTTAGGAGCGCAACCATGTCGCGTCCCATATTGCGCCCGATCTGGATCATGGTCTCTGCCAATTCACGCGCCCTGCCGACCTCTTTCATGAATGCCCCCGCACCGAATTTCACGTCAAGCACGAGCCCCCGGGCACCTTCGGCAAGCTTCTTCGACATGATGCTTGATGCGATCAATGGAATTGACTGCACGGTGCCCGTGACGTCGCGGAGAGCGTACAGTTTTTTATCGGCCGGCGCGAGGCGGCTCGTCTGCCCGATAATAGAGCAGCCCACCTTCTCAAGCACCTGGAGGAATTTTTTAGTCGAAAGCTGCGTGTTGTAGCCGAGAATTGATTCGAGCTTGTCGAGCGTCCCTCCCGTGATTCCGAGACCTCGTCCGGAAATCATGGGCACTGCCGCGCCGGAGGCGGCGACAAGCGGCGCAAGCGGAATCGAAATCTTGTCTCCGATCCCGCCAGTGGAATGCTTGTCAACGGTCGGGCGGGAAAGCCCGCTTAGATCCAACACATCGCCGGAACGCATCATGACGTCGGTTATCACAGTGACCTCGTTGAACGTCATCCCCCTAAAGAACACGGCCATCGCGAACGCCGCCATCTGATAATCCGGAAGTGAGCCCGACGCATAAGTGTTCATGAACTCACGGAGTTCGGCCTCCGGGATCTCTCTGCCGTCTCTCTTCTTCTCAATAATCCACTGTGGAACCATCATTGTATGATTTCGTCCTGCGGATTCCACTGGAAACCGCCTGCGTTGTCCCTCAAGGCCATGCCATCGCGCCAGCCGATTTTCTGTGGTATTTTCGAAACACGCCCATCGGCGAAAAGCGCGTTGGCGGAACCGCGGTGGCGGAACCCGGTGAATCCGCCGTCGATGATCATGGTCGAAGGGTGGACATTCGCCGATTTGCCGTCGGGCGATTCCGACATGACCACGAACACGGACGGGTTCTTGATTTGCGTCTGGCGGATACGCTTCGAGAAGCCCTCGCCCTTATCGGCGTTGATCCAGTAGTTAAGCGCATATGAGGAATAGAACTTACTTGACGATTGCCCTGAATCGATTCGGGAATTGGGGCATAGGAAAATGCTCTTTCCACGCCCTGGTATCAAGACTTTGTCTGCTGCGACAAGTGCCGCCATCGTCTCCTCGTGCAGATATGGTGGGAGGGTGTTGTACCAGGCATCGGCTTGTTTAGCCGAGGGCGTTCCTGTTCCGCCATCTGCGCCATCCGACGGGAAAACGCCGCGCTTGTCGTCAAGGTACGCAGCCATTGCGTGTCCCCACTGGCGCAGGTTGTTGGAGCATTCCGTGGCCTTGCCGCTCTCCCTGAGGATGTTGACGGCAGGCACCAAAAGCCCCATCAAAATCGCAAGAATTGCCATTACGACCAAAAGCTCGATGATTGTGAAAGCGTTGTTCGCGGATTTATCGCACAAAGGCGTTTTTTTCATGAATCGTAGCCCATCCTTTTATGACTGCCGGCAACCTGCTTGAATAAACCACAAATCCCAGCTGTCTGCGGCTCATTGTATCAAACTGCTGGAAATAATTGAAGAGAATCCTCACAGAAGGTGCTGGCCGCTGTCGACATAAACCACCTGACCCGTCACAGCAACCGTCTTGGCAAGGAACAGCACCGCCTCAGCCACGTCTGCAGGCAGGCAGCGCACGGCAAGCGGCATAGGGCCGGCCGGCTCCAGCAGATCGGGCGACTCCGGAGCGAGCACCGGCCCCGGAGCCACGGCGTTGACAGTGATGCGCGGAGCCAGCTCCAGCGCTCCGCCCAGAGTGAACGCCTCAAGCCCCTTCTTAGTGAGCCAGTACGGGAGGCAACCGCGATCTGGCTTCGACACGCGCCTGTCGAGGATGTTGATAACCTTGCCGCAATAATCGTCCGGCAGTATCTCGCTGCCGCTCGCCAAATCGGCCAGCGTCTTCGCAAGGATTATCGGCGCAAGCGTGTTGACGCGCCATATCTCCTCGATCTCCTCGGACGTCATCTCCAGTAGCGTCATCTGGGAAAACTCCGCCGCATTGTTCACCAGTATATCGACCCATCCCGCCATTTCCCAGGCCGTGCGCATAACGGCCTCGGGCTCGAAAATGTTGTTGAAGTCGCCGCATACGAGCCAAGCCTGCCTGCCCATGGCGCGGATTTCGCCGGCGAGATCCTTCGCATCCTCCGCCGATTCGCGGTAGTGGATCACGATGTCGCACCCCTCCCGGGCAAGCGCTATCGACAGCTCCCTGCCAAGACGCAGTGCCCCGCCCGTAACCAACGCAACTTTGTCATCAAGCGTTTTCATGCATTCCTCCGATTATTCCCGAGTCAAAGACCTTTATCCCACACACTCACTCTTCCCACGCTTCGCCTATGCGGCGCACAACCTCGTATAGGCGGCCTGTTTCGTAGGCCAGATCCAACACGGTATAGCGAGCGCGGAGCATCTGCGCGGCTATCGCCGTGGCAGCGCATCTGCCAGGCGTCACGCCGATGTCCTGCGGACGCACCGGGCACCCCGCCACGCGCAACATTTCGCGCATGCGGGGGAACGGCATCAACTGCGACTCCACCCTGCCACGAAGCGTTTCAAAAGAATCGGCGATCACGCCCAGCCGCGTCTCAAGCGCGTCTCGCTCCAGATGTTTGGCGCGACTCTCTGCCAGGATTTTTTCGCACAGCGTATCATTTCCGAACAAGCCGCGTATCATACGTTCGCGTTCCTCCCATGTAGGATACCGCGCCGCAGCCTCATTGATGTCGCCGTGCGTGAACGGTTCCGAGAAAAGCGCGTCCATCGCCGCGAGAGCGGCAAGCGACCCGATGCCCACTTTGAACCCATGCGAAGGCTCCTTGCCGTCTGCCTGCTTCACGTGCGCCATTTCCCAGACATGCGAAAACATGTGCTCGCAACCCGAGGCGGGGCGCGATGAATCCGCGGCCTGCATTGCGAACCCGGATATTGTCAGCCCTTCAAAAAGCGCCGCGAACGCCCTTGGGTCGCCGTTCTTCAACTCGTATGGGTGGTTGATCCAGCTCTCAAGCGGATCCTGCACCATGCGCCAAGGTATCTCCTGAATCGGCTCGGCATCGCCGCATATTTCGTCAGCGATTATCCAGTCGGCACCAGCCGTGACCTTCGCCAGCAAATCCGCGTAACCAGCCGCGGTCATGTCATATGGTGCGCGCTGAAGCACAAGCAGATCCGCGATTATCCCAGCGGGTGCCGGACATGGAACGGTCTTCTTGAAGCCCTCGATTGTCATCGGCGCGCCGGACGAGGCATAGCCGTCGACCGACGCCGCTGTGGCGACGCACATGTACTTTCTTCCCACCCGGAACGAGGCGAGCTTGCAAATATCGTTGATGGAACCGGATCCCACGGCGACTGCGACGGCATTGTTGCCCGATAGATACCCGCGCACGGTCTCCGCTGCTTCGATGCTTGCGTAGGGCGGCTCATTGAAAATGTATGGTTGAACCAACTCGACCCCGGCGGCGCGCAACGAGCTGTATACCTCCCGGCCTGCGGCGGAGAGCGTGTTCCTATCTGCCACCATGCAGGCCCGTTCGCCCGGGAAAAGAGTTTTGAACATTGCCGGGGCTTTAGAAAGCATATCGTCCCCGATCCACAACAGCTTTGTGTCGACTGCGTTGCGCAAAGCCTCGGTTATGCGCTCTGGCATTTGAATTTTACCGACATCATCCGGCATCGCCCCCCCCCTGTGTTTATCCTTGCCATAAATTAAATCGAAGTATAACACAACACTAAAAGGAACGGAAACCGAAAAAGACGCACCCGCCGCGCCTACACATACTAGTGCCTTCGTGTGAATTCCACGTCCCAAAGCCATGACGGCCTCAGAGAGTTCGCGGGCAAAACAGTGGGGAATAAAGGGATTTGTTTGCTTCTGATGCCGCCTTATGTATATTTCCAAGCAAACATAAGCTGATGTTTCATTTTCAAGCATTCACGAAACTCGGGAGTCCATGATATGAAAGTCAATAAGAACTACAACAAAGGTTGCGTCACCAAACGCATGCCATTCTGGTGCGTTGGCAACCCCCTATCCGATCCGTTCGGCGACGCCGTCATGCAACGCATCGACGCCCTTGAGGTCGCCGAGCTCATCGCCGAAGCCGGCGAGGCGAGAGACATAGAGCTGACTGCGTTCCACGACGACGACCTCGTTCCGTGGGATCCCAAGAACCTCGAAGACGATCTGGATCCTAAAAGCGCTGTTTACAAAAAACTTCGAGAAATCAAAAAGATTCTCGACGCGGCAGGCGTGGGTGTGAACACTGCCACTTGCAGCCTCCACGGAAACCCGATGTTCCGCGACGGTGGTCTCTGCAACCCCGACCCCGAAATCCGCAAGTTGGCCGCGCGCAAGGTCGAGCGCACCCTGCGCATTGGAAATCTCTTCGGGGCAAAGCACTACGTCTACTGGGTTGCCCGGGATGGCTTCGAGGTTCCCGTCGTGACCGAGTGGAATAAGGTCTATGATTGGCTTGCGGAAGGCCTGAACCACGTCACGGACTACATTGCAGAACATAAGCTTACGAACTACATCGGAGCATGCGTCGAGCCAAAGCCAAACGAGCCGCGGGGCCAGATGTTCTTGCCCACAAGCGGTCACGCAGCCGGTTTTATCCTTGCCCGCCTCAAGCGCCCCGACTTCTGGGGAGTCAATCCAGAGTTGCTCCAGCACGAGAGCATGGCGTTGATGAACGCCTGTATGACCGTCGCCTACCTATGTAGCATGAAAAAGCTCAAGTTCATCCATTTCGGTTCTCAGATCAAGGCGCAATTCGACAACGACTTCCCTCCGCTGGTTGGCCCCGAGGGCCTTAAGGAGACCGTCTTCATGTTCAAGGCGCTACAGGACGTCGGCTGGAAGGGCGTAGTCGAGTACGACTGCCACATGCTGCGCGCTGAAGGCTCGACTGAAG
>JALHHX010000263.1 GCA_022837245.1 Lentisphaerota bacterium | reverse complement strand
TGATGTCGACCTTGTCATCCCAAAAAGGCAGTGAAGCTGCTGCACGAGAAGGGACATACCGTCTATCCGGTTCATCCACGTTACACGATATCGAAGAACTGACGGTGTACCCAAAACTCTCCCAGATTTCTGAAAAAATACACACCGTGACGCTGTACCTTTTGCCCGCAACCAGCAAGGTATTGTTGACGAGTTGTTTTCCGCATCTCCTAAGAGAGTGATCTTCAATCCTGGAACGGAAAACCCGGGGTTGGAAAATCGAATGCAGGATGCAGGCATCATCTAAACGGTGGAGGTTTGCACACTCGTTGTGCTTAAGACTGGAACTTTCGAGTAGTGAGTGATCAGATCAAAATCACTAACATTGGAGAGACATTACAAAAAAATGAATCAAGAAAACAAAGAATCATCTGGGTGCAGCGCTGCGGGATGCCCTTCAAGCGGGACCCGTGGCAGAAGTTGTGAATTGCAAAAAGTGTTACAGATTACTGCTGTGGCAGAGTCCCCACCCCGCCACGTGGTGGAGCAATAATCTTGAATTAAAACACAAGATTACGGTGAGGCATGGTGGCAGAGTCCCAACTTTGCATACCAGATCATTGTAATATCGCATTCTTGACACAAGATTACGGTGGCGGCGGGGTTCCCACCCTGCCACAAGCAATTATGTAATCTCGCATTTTTACGCCAGATTACATATTTTTATCTGACAGATGCGCAATAATCTCGCGAGAGAACCGCGGTATTTCGGGTGCATGGCGGTGCCTCTGTCGTGGCACTCCAAAGCAAATTTTTTGCCAAAATAAAATTCAGTTTTAAATCCGCCAGATTTGTGGTTGGCACACAATCTGGGTGGTCGGCTTCGAAGGTGCAGTGAGCCGGGTCGGAATTTAAGCCCTGATATCAGAAGCAAAAGCCCGTGCATCAATGCCGCGAATTAGGTTTTTTATTGAAGCGAGGAGTTCGTCGGGGGTGGTGCCGGCGGGACGGGGGAGTTTGCCGGAGCGGGTGCGGTGCTGGACGCCATCGCGAATCATGATGAGCTCGCCTTCGCGCATTTCGATTCGGGAGATGCCGCGGGCAGCTGCGATTATTCGACAGGCGTAAAGATCAATGAGCCGATTGAATGGAGGAGGCGGGGTGCCGAATCGGTCGGTGGTGTCGTGCGCAAGGGCTTTCAGATCTTTCTGGGTGCGGCATTCCGCGAGACGGCGGTGGAATTCGATGCGCTGCGAGTCGTCTTCGATATAGTTATACGGGACGTACGCACCGACCGGTTCGTTTTCCGACGAAGGATTTCGCTCGAGGAACGGAAGCGAGATCTCGACGGAGATGATGGGCTGCGGTGTCTTGCCCCGCAGTCGTGCCACGGCCGCTTTAAGAAGTTGACAGTAAAGGCTGAATCCTATTGCCGCTATGTGGCCGCTCTGCTCGGCACCTAGTATATTGCCGGCGCCGCGGATGCCTAGGTCACGCATTGAAAGACTTACGCCAGTGCCGAGACCCGAATGCTGTTGGAGAGCTTTGAGACGCTGGCGCGCGTCGGTGCCGATGTAGCTGTCGGGCGGGATCATGAAGTACGCGTAAGCCTTGACGCCACCGCGCCCGACTCTGCCACGTAGCTGGTAGAGGTCGGCGATGCCGAAGCGGTCGGCGCGGTCTACGAGTATTGTGTTGGCGCGTGGAATGTCGATTCCGCTTTCGATGATGGTTGTGCAGAGGAGCACATCGTACTTGCCGGCGGCGAAGTCGCGCATGATGGTTTCTATTTGCGATGGGGGCATCTGACCGTGTCCGACGGCAATTCGGATATGCGGCAGGAGTTCGCGCAGGCGCTGGTGCACCATGTGTATGGTGAGGACGCGGTTGTGAAGGTAGAAGACTTGTCCACCACGGCCGACTTCGGAGAGGATGGCGTTTTTAACCAGTTCATCGGATTGGCGGACGACCTTCGTCTCGGTGGCGACGCGCCCGCGCGGCGGCGTCTGGAGGAGGCTC
>JALHHX010000262.1 GCA_022837245.1 Lentisphaerota bacterium | reverse complement strand
GCGCGGATTGCAGTGGGGGACGGCCGGGTTGGCGGGAAGGTGGATTGATCGAGGAACTACGTCTGGACGACGCGGTGCACAATCCGCACCGCGTGTTCGAGCTGTGGGATTTGTTGTTGTACGACAAGGTTGTCAGGGAGGCGAACATTACATTGCTTTTGGATACGCACATTTGCGGGGCAGTGACCGAGGGAGGCAGGATTCGGTCGGTCATGGCGCGGTCGGACCGGCGAGAGCAGGTTTACACCATTGAAGCGAAGATGTTCATGGATTGCACGGGGGACAGTCGCCTTGCGCTCGAGTCGGGTGCGGAAATGCGGCGGGGACGGGAAGCGAAGAGCGAGTTTAAGGAATCGCTCGGGCTGGATGTGGGTGATAAACAGACGTTGGGATCGAGCATACTTTTCACGGCGCGTGATTACGGGAAGCCTGTGCAGTTTGTGCCGCCTGTGTGGGCGCGCCGTGTGACGAAGGCGCAGTTGAAGTTCCGCCCGGTTGGTTCGTGGGAATACGGTTATTGGTGGATCGAGTGGGGTGGTCAGATTGACACGATCCGTGACGACGAGCGCATTCGGTTTGAACTGTTGTCGATCGCGTTGGGGGTATGGGACTACATAAAGAACTCCGGGGATTGTCCTGCGAGCGCGAACTGTGGCGGAAGGGCCTCCGGTTCGTCGCCGGCGTGGATGAAGCGGGCCGCGGCCCGCTGGCGGGGCCGGTCGTCGCCGCGGCGGTCGTGCTGCCCTGTGCCTGGGCCGAAGCGGGGCTGGATCCCCGGCTCCACGCGCTGAATGATTCCAAGCAACTGACCGAAGCGCAGCGAGAGGAGTATTACGCCCTCCTGACCGCCCACCCCGACATCCGTTTTGCGATCGCCAGCGTGGCTGTGGAGGTCATTGACCGCATCAACATCCTTCAGGCGACCCACCGCGCAATGAACCAGGCGCTCGCGCAACTGCAACCGCCGCCTGAATATGCGCTGGTGGATGGCCGGCCGGTGAAATCCCTGGCCCTGCCGCACGCCGCGCTGGTCAAAGGCGATGCGCGCAGCTACTCGATCGCCGGCGCCAGCGTGCTGGCCAAGGTCACGCGCGACCGCCTCATGCGGGAGTGGGATCGCCGCTATCCCGGCTACGGCTTTGCCGAGCATAAAGGCTACGGCACCCCGCAGCACCTGGCGGCCATCCAGATCCTTGGCCCCTGCCCAATCCACCGCCGCAGCTTCGCCCCGTTCCGGTCGGGGGAAATGGAGCTGCCGTTAACGCTCCCGCCAGAAACTCCTCCCGGCGACTGAACGGCCCCGGCCCGGGGCGGGACGTCCAAAGAACGTTTGAGCAACCGCGAAGCGGCTGGGGCACTCGATTGGATTCCCGGCGGAGCCGGGCGGATTGGAACCGGGAAAAGCCCTTCTTCCCGGATGGCGCGGAGCCGCCAGCCAGGGGCATGGACGGTTTTGATAGACTCTCCCAAAGCGCGGGGTTGCCGGATTGACCGGAGCATTGAGTTCCTTCATTCTTCCCGTGGCCAGCGGCGCCGTCCCGGCTTAGCCGCATCCAGCCAGGCATGAGCAACGACCTCCAGATTGTTCCGTTGTCCCGCCGCCCGCGGGAAGTGCTGCGTTTTCTGAAGGTCAGCTACGGCATCTACGAGGGCGACCCGAACTGGGTCGCGCCGCTGCTGATGGACCTGAAAAAGGTGTTCACGGATGCCAACCCGCTGTTCGAACATGCCGTAATGCAGCTTTGGGTGGCGACGCGGGGAGGGCGGGATGTGGGGCGCATTGCCGGCATCATTGATCGCAATCACAACCGGCTCGCCGCGGAACCCGCGGCCTTTTTCGGCTTCTTCGAGTCGGTGGATGACCCCGCCGTGAGCCACGGATTGTTTGCGGCGGTGGCAGACTGGGCGCGGCAGGCGGGCTTGCCGCGCTTGCTGGGGCCGATGAACCCCACCACCAACGACGAGTGTGGTTTGTTGGTCGAGGGGTTTGATTCGCCGCCGGTGTTCATGA
>JALHHX010000056.1 GCA_022837245.1 Lentisphaerota bacterium | reverse complement strand
GCGATTGCAATCAAGGTCGACGTTGGCGACGAGGCTTCCGTCCAGGCGCTGTTCGAGGAAACGGCGCGCGCCTTCGGCGGTCTTGACCTTCTCGTCAGCAATGCGGGAGTTCTCCGCGCTGGCGGACTCGAGGACATGACACTCAAGAACTTTGAGTTTGTCACGCATATCAACTACACCGCCTTTTTCATAGTGACGAAATACGGTTCGCGCCCTATGAAGATACAGGCGCGCTTCAACCCGGATATGTACGGAGACATCGTGCAGGTGAACTCCAAATCCGGCCTCGAAGGCTCCAACAAGAACTTCGCATACGCAGGCGGCAAGTTTGGCGGGATCGGTCTCGTTCAGAGCTTCGCAAAAGAGCTTGTCGAGCACCGCATCAAGGTCAACGCCGTGTGCCCAGGCAATTTCTACGAAGGCCCTCTTTGGAGCGATCCGGAAAAGGGACTTTTCGTGCAGTACCTAAAGGCCGGCAAAGTGCCGGGAGCAAAGACGGTCCAAGACGTTTACGAGTCCTACATCAACAAGGTGCCCATGCGCAAAGGATGCTCGCCGGCGGACGTCTCCAAGGCAATAATGTACTGCGTGGAACAGACTTGCGAAACCGGGCAGGCAATACCCGTCACGGGCGGGCAGAACATGCTCAAATAAATTTAACACAAGGAGATTAAACAATATGGCAACCCCAGTAATCATGCCCCGTCAAGGACAGTCTGTCGAAAGCTGCATCATTGGCGAATGGCACAAAAAAGAAGGCGACAAGGTCGCGGTTGGAGACAACCTTTTCACGTATGAGACAGACAAAGCCACGTTTGACGAGGCTGCAACTGTCGCCGGAACGATGCTCGCAGTATTCTTCCAGGTCGGCGATGACGTTCCATGCCTAACCAACGTATGCGTAATCGGCGAACCCGGCGAAGATGTGTCGCAGTTCAATCCCAATGGCGGCGCTAAAGCTGAAGCACCCGCAGCCGCTACTGCCGCTACTGCCGCTGCCCCCGCTCCTGTGGCAGAGTCTGCCCCATCCCCCGTTGCAGCTCCTGCCGCTACTCAGCCGCAGGGCGGAAATGCTTTCGTCAGCCCGCGCGCCAAGAACCTAGCGGCACGCACAGGCGCCGATCTTAGGATGGCACAGGGCTCAGGCCCCGATGGCCGCGTCATTGAGCGCGATGTCAAACAGCTTGTTGACGCCGGCATCATGGCGACGCCCGCCGCTGGAGCATACCCCGCCGGAACAACCGGCACGGGCATCGGCGGCAGAGTCACCGCCGCAGATGCGGCTGCGCCAGCCGCAGCTCCTAAAGCAGCCCCTGCAGCATCCGTTGCCGAAGAACCTGAGTCGTGGACCGAAAAACACACGAACATCCGCAAGGTCATTGCCCGCTCGATGCACAAGTCGATCTCCGACATGGCTCAGCTCACGCTCAACACAACATACGATGCTTCCGACGTCATGGCTCTTCGCAAGCGCCTGAAGAAGGCTGGCGAGCAAGGTTTGGGCGACAAAGGATTCGAACTTGCAGCTTCCATTCCGACACTGGGCGACATCGTGCTATACGCAGTATCCCGCACTCTGCTGAAATTCCCGGCCTGCAACGCCCACTACGACGACGAAAAGATGACTTACTTCAAGCACGTCAACCTCGGCGTCGCAATCGATACCCCGCGCGGTCTCATGGTTCCCACCCTGTTCAAGGCCGACCAGATGTCGCTTGCCGAGATCTCGACAAAGGTCAAGGAATACGCCGATGCTTGCCGTAGCGGTTCCATAAGCCCCGACCTGCTCGCAGGCGGCACGTTCACCGTCACGAACCTCGGCACGTTCGGCGTCGAAAACTTCACGCCGGTAATCAATCCGCCGCAGACCTGCATTTTGGGCGTTGGCAACATCGTCACACGCGTTCGCGAGACAAACGGCGCAATCTCGACATACCCAGCCATGGGCTTGTCGCTGACGCTCGATCACCGCGCAATCGATGGTGCTCCTGCTGCACGCATGTTGAAGGATCTTGCAAGCTATCTCGAGAACTTCTCGCTGATGGCACTCGGAGGAAGGAACTAACCCATGTGCGATCTAATAGTATTGGGTGGCGGCCCCGGTGGTTATCTCGCTGCCGAACGCGCTGGCCAGGCCGGGCTCAACACCCTGCTCATCGAAAAGAACAAAGTTGGCGGCGTTTGCCTTAACGAAGGCTGCATCCCTTCCAAAACCCTCCTCAACAGCGCGAAGGTGTTCGACCACGCCAAGAACGGCGGGCACTATGGCGTAACAGCCGAGAACGCGCGCATTGATCAGCCTGCCGTCGTCGCCCGAAAGAACAAGGTCGTCAAGACGCTAGTCTCAGGCGTAAGCGCCACGCTCAAGGCTGCGAAGGTTACGGTCAAGAACGGCGAAGGAATTATCCAAGGCCGTGGCGCCGATGGCGTGATAACCGTTCAAGTGGGCGGGGAGAAGTTTGATTCCAAGCGCCTCATCATCGCCACGGGTTCCGAAGTTGTCGTTCCGCCAATCCCCGGCGTGAAGGAAGGCCTTGCGGACGGCAGCGTCGTGACAAGCCGCGAGATCCTCGACCTCGAGCGCATCCCCAAGACGATGACAGTCGTTGGCGGAGGCGTTATAGGGCTGGAAATGGCAGGCTATTTCGCAGCTTGCGGTTGCAAGGTGTCGGTTGTGGAAATGCTCGACCACATCGCCGGCAATGCAGACCGCGAAATGTCCACGCTCCTCCAGAAGGCTTACGAGAAGCGCGGCATTGAGTTCCATCTCGGATGCCAGGTAACTGGCGTCAAAGGCGGATTCGTGGAATTCACAAACGCCGGCAAGGCCGATAAAGTCGCATCCGAAGTCACGCTGATGAGCGTTGGCCGTCGCGCAGCAACGAAAGGCATCGGGCTTGAATCAATAGGCGTTGTTACCGACCGCGGCAAGATTCTGACCGACGCACAGGGGCGCACGAACGTGCCAGGCGTTTTCGCCGTGGGCGACGCCAACGGTGTGTGGATGCTCGCGCATGCGGCATACCGAGAGGCAGAGGTGGCGGTCAACACCATTCTCGGCAAACGCGACATCATGCGTTACGATGCCATGCCGTCAGTGATTTACACGACTCCTGAAATGGCGTTCGTTGGCGAGACTGAAGAGACATGCAAAGCCAAGGGCATCGCGTACCGCAAGTCTGTTCTGCCTATGAGCTACAGCGGACGTTTTCTCGCAGAGACTGACGGCTCAGAGGGTAAAATCAAGTTGATTGTGGACTCTGCCACAAACCGCATGATCGGCTGCCATCTTCTTGGCAACTATGCCTCCGAGATAATTCTCGCAGCAGGCACAATGATCGAAACGCAGATGCGCGTGGAGGACATCAAGGAAATCATATTCCCCCACCCCACAGTCGGCGAAATCATCCGCGAAGCCATATTCCACATTTAATAAAACAATCGACAACCAAAAGGAAATACAATGTCAAAACAACTATTCATCGATCCATCTGAAGTAAGAAAACCCGGCTGGATCAAGCTGGAAAAGATCCCGGTAAACCAGTATAAGAAGACCATAATGGAAGAGCAGGAGAATTTCTCCAAAGCCGACTTCCTGCGCATCTACAAGCATATGCGGATGATCCGCGAGTTCGAGAGCATGCTCTACTCGATCAAGACAACCAACGCCTACAACGGACTCGAATACAACAACCCAGGCCCCGCCCACCTTTCGATGGGTCAGGAGGCCGCGGCTGTCGGCCAGGCTTTCTTGCTCAATCCGGAAGACTACATCTTCGGATCGCACCGCAGCCATGGTGAAATCCTCGCGAAGGGGCTCTCGGCAATACACAAGCTCGGCGAAAAAGACCTCCTCGCAATCATGGAGGGCTTCCTCGGCGGCGATACATACCGCGTCGTTGAAAACGCCAACAAGGGCAAAGACCTTTCCGTAAAGGATATGGGCATCGAGTTCCTCGTTTACGGAGCACTTGCAGAAATCTTCGCCAAGAACACCGGCTTCCACAGAGGCCTCGGTGGCTCAATGCACGCGTTCTTCCTGCCGTTCGGCATCTATCCCAACAACGCAATCGTGGGCGGATCCGGCTCGATCTCCACAGGCGCGGCTCTCTACAAGAAAATCAACCGCAAGCCTGGCGTCGTGGTCTGCAACATCGGCGACGGCGCTCTCGGACGCGGTCCAGTGTGGGAAGGCATGTCGCTCGCAGCCATGGACCAGTTCCGCAAACTGTGGGAAGGCGATATGAAGGGCGGTCTGCCGATCCTCTACAACATCATGAACAATCAGTACGCCATGGGCGGACAGACACGCGGCGAGACTATGGGCTACGAGTTTCCCGCACGCATCGGCGCCGGCGTCAACCCGGAGCAGATGCACGCGGAGCGCGTAGATGGCTACAACCCGCTCGCAGTCATCGAGGCGATGGGCCGCAAGCTCGAAATCCTTCGCGACAAAAAGGGCCCCGTGCTGCTTGACACGCTCACGTACCGCTATTCCGGCCACTCGCCGTCGGATGCCGATTCGTACCGCACACCCGAGGAGAAGAAGGCCTGGGAGGAAGTCGATTCAATCAAGTCATACCGCGAAGAACTTGTCGCTGCAAAGGTCGCCCCGGCGGCTCAGTTCGACAAGATCGACGAAGAGGTCATCAAGACGATCACCAACGCAGTCCGCCTTGCGATCGACCCCGCAGTATCGCCTCGCATGGACCTCACCAAGACGCCAGATGCCATCGAGAAGCTCATGTTCTCGAACAGCCGCGTTCCTGCGATGGAGAAGGCCAAGCCCGACATGCTCCAGAAGCGCGAGGACAACGCCCGCGTCCAGCAGATCGCCAAGAAAGGGCGTTTCGCTTTCGACGCTGAAGGCAAGCCTGTCTCTAAGAACAAAGTCTTCCAGCTACGCGACGGTATTTTCGAGGCTGTTCTCGACAAGTTCTACGAAGATTCTTCTCTCGTCGCATACGGCGAGGAAAACCGCGACTGGGGTGGCGCCTTCGCCGTTTACCGTGGCCTGACTGAAGCGATCCCCTACCACCGCCTGTTCAATACTCCCATATCGGAGGCTGCAATCATCGGCTCCGCAGTAGGCTACGCCATGTGCGGCGGCCGCGCGCTCGTCGAACTCATGTACGCCGACTTCATCGGATGCGCGGGTGACGAAATCCTCAACCAGCTCCCAAAATGGCAGGCAATGTCGGCCGGCATCCTCAAAATGCCAGTTGTGGTCCGTGTCTCCGTCGGCTCTAAATACGGCGCCCAGCACTCGCAGGACTGGACCTCGCTCTGCACGCAGGTGCCAGGCATCAAGGTTGTGTTCCCGGCCACACCGTATGATGCCAAGGGCCTCATGGCCTCTGCGCTCAACGGCACTGACCCGGTGATCTTCTTCGAGAGCCAGCGCATCTACGACATCGGCGAGCATTTCCACAAGGGCGGCGTGCCAGTCGAGAGCTACGAAATCCCGTTCGGCGAGCCGGACGTCAAGCGCGAAGGCAAGGATCTGACGATCCTCTCCATCGGCGCCACGCTCTACCGCGCCATCGAAGCAGCTAAGATTTTCGAAGAAAAGTATGGCATAAGCGTGGAAGTCATCGACGCCCGCTCGCTCGTACCGTTCAATTACGAGAAAGTCATCGAGTCCGTCAAAAAGACTGGAAAGATCATCGTTGCCGGCGATTCCTGCGAACGCGGCGCATACCTGAACGACCTCGCGCGCAACATCGGCAACTTCTGCTTCGACTACCTCGATGCACCTGTCGCCGTCCTCGGCTCGCGCAACTGGATCACACCGTGCCACGAACTAGAAAATGAATTCTTCCCGCAGGCGAGTTGGTTCATCGACCTCTTCCACGAGCGCATCCAGCCAATCAATGGCTATGTCGCCACGAAGAGCTTCACCGATGTTGAACTCCTCCGCAGAAGCCGTCTCGGAGTATAGGCTGTCTGGATGCAATACTCACTGGCACATCTAAACGATCCCAATCGCGCCACGCGCCTTGATGCCTTGCGGCGCCTTAAGCAGTTGGTGGACAAGGGAGAAATCGCGGCGCCGGCGCGCGGGAATGACGTCAACAACCACATCCACACGACGTATTCATTCTCGCCGTATTCGCCGTCTAAGGCCGCGTGGATGGCCTATTCCGCCGGCCTTTCGACCGCTGGAATAATGGACCACGACTCCATAAGTGGCGCCCGCGAGTTTATCGAGGCAGGTAAAATACTCGGGCTTCCCGTCACAATTGGCGCGGAAGTCCGCGCCAGCTTCAACGGCACTCCGTTCGAAGGCCGCAAGATCAACAACCCCGACCAGAACTCATGCGCCTATCTAGCCCTCCACGGCGTGCCGCATAGCCGCATCGACGCTCTGGTCGCGTACCTTGATCCATTGCGTCAGGCGCGTGATAAACGCAACCGCCAGATGACGGACAACCTCAACAGCTTGCTCGCTTCATCAGGAGTTGCGCTTGATTACGACAAAGACGTAGTCACGCTATCAGAATGGAAAGACGGTGGCGAAGTAACAGAACGTCACCTGCTGTTTGCAGTCGCCGGCAAGCTAATCGGAGAATACGGCATAGGCAACGAGCTTGTGGACTTCCTAAAGAACGAGCTCGGCATCAACGTGTCTGACAAGGTTGCCGCTAAACTCACGAACTCTGCCAACCAGCACGTTCGCTACGACCTGCTTAACTTGCTAAAAGGCGAGCTTGTCGCGAAGGTCTACGTTGAAGCCACGGACGAATGCCCGCATGTTGCCGATCTCGCAGCCTTCGCTCGCGAAAACGGCATCGTGCTGGCATACGCATACCTCGGCGATATCGCGGAATCACCGACTGGCGACAAGAAGGCTCAGAAGTGCGAGGACGAATACCTCGACGAGTTGATCGCATATATCAAAGAAACAGGCTTCGAAGCAGTCACATACATGCCATCGCGCAACACACGCAAGCAACTTGAACGCGTGCGCGCGCTTTGCGACAAGCACGGCCTCTTCCAGATAAGCGGCGAGGACATCAACCAGCCCTCGCAGGAATTCATCTGCAAGGCAATGCGCGACCCGTTCTTCGCAAACCTATACGATGCAGCCTGGGCACTCATTGGCCACGAGCTACTCGCCACCGGAGACCTCTCCAAGGGGATGTTTTCGGAGGAAACAAAACGGCTTCACCCAGATCTCAACGAACGCATCGCATACTACCGCGATGCGGCAAAGTCAAAGTTCTAAAAATGGAAAACTTCTTCAAAAAAAACGCTGGGAAAATCGAGCAATACGTATCAATGTCCAACGCCGGCGGCAGCCGTAACGACTACGTCCAAGGCGGCGGCGGCAACACGTCTGTGAAGCTCGACTCCAAACTCATGGCAATCAAAGCCTCTGGCTTCCGCCTGGACCAAGTCGCAACGAACAACGCATACGCTGTTCTAGACTACGCGGCAGTCCGCTCCTTCTATGAAAACACAGACCCTGCCACACTCGAAGATGTCGAGAAGTCTGGATCATCGAAGGCCAAGGAAAACACGCTGGTCATCGAAGGGTTGCCACAGCTTCGCCCGTCAGTCGAAGCCGGCTTCCACTCGCTGCTCGACACGTTTGTGTTGCACACCCACCCTGTTTACGCCAACCTCGCCGCTTGCTCGGCAGATGGCGCAAAGGTTGTTGATGAAGCTCTCGCAGACATGCCGCAAAGCCATGCATTCGTGCCATACATCAACCCCGGTGCTCAGCTAACTTTTTCAATTCTGAACAGCCGCAATGAAGTTGAAAAGAAGACGGGTAAAAAGCCCGCCATCATATTCATGCAGAACCACGGACTGATCATCACCTGTCCGACAGGCGAGGAATGCCTGGAGTTGAACGAAGAGGTCAACAGGCGCATCGCCAAAGCGTATGGCGTATCATTCGCCGACTGGCCGAAAGTCGCAATCAAACCCGCAACCTGCGAAAACACCTGGGTGTCGGACACGCCTTGGCTGCGCGAACATCTTATGCACGGCAAATGGGATCTCGACTTCTTTACAAAGCAGTCGCTCTATCCCGACCAGCTTGTGTTCCTAGCCAACCAGATGGAAGTCCTCGAGCAGGACGACCTCACCACCACCCTCTCATACGGGAAACGGTTGACGCAGAAGTGCACCATCTTCCGAAAGACGGGAGAAGTGTACTACTCATGCAGCCGGAACGAAGCCCAGACGATAGAAGAGACGCTCTGCGCGATCTTCTTCATCACCGAAAACATCTCCAAATCAGGACACCGCGTCTGCACGATGGACGAAGCTGGCAAGAGCTTCATCCGCGGCTGGGAAAGCGAAGCCTACCGGCGCGCATTAGGTTCCAAATAAGCCATTGAGATAAGCTGGGGTTTACCACCATGGGAGCGACGGTTTCCGCCGCTCTTTTTTTGTGCCAAGAAAAGAAGCAAGCATCTTGACCCAGATGGTTAAAAAGGGTAAGGTTTTGCCAGTTCAAGGAATTTGTTCTTTACTCGGAATTGGCTCAGTAAACAATACAATACGTGGCATTGTGAAAAGGTTCTTCACTAGATACTTCAATAGCAACTGGCTTCCGGCACTCCTGCATTTTTTTATTCTTATTTTGTTTGTAATTTCCGCGATCCCAGTATGGAAGCCGCTTCTAATAACTGGCGTACTCATGTTCGTCATGGCTGTTACATTCCTCGGGCTGGTAGTGACATTTATACGGAGTTTGATAAAAAAACGGTGGGAACGCTCCATCCTGCAGCTGCTCCAAATAATTGTTTGCGGGCTTGCATCCATTTGGGCTTGCGGTCTTGTTTTGTTTACATGGATGTTTGTGTCGGATGAGGATACTTTCGCAGACAACCTAACAATTCCCGAAGGCATCGAGATTGCCGAGCCTGTTCCTGACCAAACTGCCCCTTGGGGTGGTGTAATACCGGAAGAGCGGGATTCGTTTCAAGAAGCGATACGCATGGCGTTGTCCATACCTGGCAACAACGATGAAGAAACAACACCATCGATGCCATCCCTTCGCAAGGCATCAACAGATAATTTCGCCAAGTTTCTGGAATACCTCGAAGCATCACCGGACTGGCATGTGTTCCCGGATCGAGGAAATCGATTTGCATCCAGGCGTTGGAGCTACGGAGGAGAACCACGTGACACATTACATGGCTATATTTCGGATTTTAGCGACTCATCAAGGTTTCAAACTCGCTGTCTTATATGTCTCGACCGTGCCCAGTGGAGCAGATACTCGGTGCAACATGTTGAAGAAGGGACTACACCAGTCAAACCGAAAATGAGCAAAGGCAACGATATGCACGAAAGCCGGATTATGATTGAATGCGGCGGTGTCTGGGTTGAGATTTTTGAACAATCCAACAATTTGGAACGGCGTATAACCAAAGCCACTATGACCAACCTTGAAAAAGAATTTTCAGAGTTCCTGAATGATCCAGAAGCCGCGGTGGCCGAAGCCCGAACCAGATCAAAGAGACTTTCCTCCCTACTAGCTGGAGACGACGACCAACCAATAAAACTGCTTGTTGGAATGCAGCCCGGAATCTACGGAGTCGTATACAATCTCAACCCAGGTGAACCCGGATCAGTATATTTGAAAGCATTCGAAGTTACTCAAGGCACGCAACTATCTGCTGTAAGGCTGGAAGATAAATCCCGGACGCGCATGACATGGTCGGAAGACCCGGCAGAACGATTTGGAGCAAAAGCCGGATTTACCATCTACGAGGGGGATTGGGGCCAGCCTTATGCCGCTCGTTTCGAAGTCTGGTTCACGCCAGACTCCGGCGAACCAGACCGCAAACTTGCGGAACGCATTTTCAAGATTGAAGGGTGGATGAGATAAGAAATGAAAAAGAATATTGTAATTGCGATCTCATGGTGCGCCACGGTTGGATTGCTTGCGTGCCTTTGGTTTCTGTGGCAGCAGTTTTCGCATCAGAACTCCGCGCTTCGCAATCTGCGCGCCAGCCTCTGGCGTCAGCAAGTCAGCACGAGCTATAATCAGGTGAATATTGCCAAGCGAATAGAGGGCATTGATTCGACAGTTCAGCGCGATGTGATCGATTTGCTGATTCAAAGTGCAACCGAAGTTGATGTCTTGCGCGAAGACAACAACATTTGGCACGGCGGTAGTGAACTATCAACGAATATGAATGCACTGATAGCTCAAGACATCAACTGCCAAATTGCACAATTCAACGAGGAGAGAATTCCCGAAATGGGCATTACGCCTATCACGTCGCATGTCGACCATATACAGCTCTCCGACAATGAAGATAGCATGGAATGCATAGATGAATCAGGGAAAACAATCGTCGTACTAAAACAGCAGCCCGACGGATCATTCACAGGTCAGACACTTACCCCATTTCACGAGTTGCCTTATCCAGACGGACATTCATGGGGTAACGTAATCCTTGAAATCAGCATCCCGACGCAGAGAAAGAATCTGCCGAGCGGTGTAAGCTACGCAAAGCCAAACAGTTTCTGACTTGATGTTTTGAAAGGGTTCGCGAACCTACTTGTGCCGCGTGGAGGATCTCCTAATCTTAATCTTAATCCTCGTGCCATTGCCACGTGGTTGTCTTCCGCGAAGACGCGAAGACACGAAACTCTTGCTGCGTGGCAGTTATCCGCGGGTTGGCGAGCATGAACGCAGATTTTCTATTGCTGCGTGGTGTTTTAAGTGCTATTGCCACGCTCGAAGCAGCTAGGGCCTAAAGCCTACACTACACCCTGGGGCCTCTTTTACCTCCCCCGGGGCGCAGGAGCGCGGAGGCACTTCTTGCCCTTCTTGCTCTTACGCTTGCATTTCAGCCCGGCTGCAGGGTTCTGAACCGGAAGGACAATAAGAACAAGAAGCTTTGGGGGCGCATGGCTCATGGCAGGGTGGGCACTCCTCCACCTGGCTGCGCCGCTCTGCGCTTGTCACCGCACTCCAGAGCAATTGCCATGCGCCCCGCGACGTTCTGCACACCCGTGTGCCGCAGGCACACTACGCCACCAAGGCTTCGTAAAACAGGCTGGGAAAATGGGGAAAGTCCAAATGTCGATACTCGTTCACAATTTGACGCATAATTGATACAATGCGCTCTTATGTATTTTCCCGAGCAACAACCCGCAAATCCTTCTGCAAAAACATTTAAGCTACACACATACGGATGCCAGATGAACGTCCGTGATTCCGAGCTGGTTTCCAACAGGCTGATGTCTCTCGGATACTCGCCCACCGAAAACGAGGAAGAGGCCGATATCATAATCGTCAATAGCTGCAGCGTACGCGGCAAGGCTGAGGATAAAGCTCTCGGCAAGGTGGGACTGCTCTGCTCAAAGGTCCGTCCCGGAGTTCATGTCGGATTGATGGGTTGCATGGCGCAGCGTCTCGGCGAAAGCATTTTCGGAAAAGTTCCCGGGCTTGCATTCTCTGTCGGCACACGAGCTGAATCACGAATCCCCGCCATTTTGAAGCGACTTGAAACCGGAGAAAGCAATATCTGCGAAACAGGCGTCTTCGATGAAGACTCGCCAAATCTTGGCTACGTCGCACCTTCAGGTAAAGCGGTCCAGCCTATCAGCTCGTTTGTAACAATCCTTTTCGGTTGTAACCGCCGCTGCGCATACTGCATTGTTCCAGACGTGCGTGGCAATGAGCACAGCCGAGTTCCATCAGAAATAATCTCCGAAATCCGCGCTCTGGCTGGAACTGGTGTACAAGAAGTGACGCTCCTCGGTCAAAGCGTCATGAACTATGGCAAACGCGGTTTCACCTGGCCATCAGACATTCCCTCGCCGATGGGCTTTACCGAGCCTCTTCCACGCCTCTTCGAGTTGATCACGCGCGATGTTCCACAGATTTCCCGCATACGCTTCACATCTGGACATCCATCCGGCGTCACCAACGAGCTTGTACGCGCGATGCGGGATATTCCGCAGATATGCAAACACCTGCACCTGCCCATGCAATCAGGCTCAGACCGCATTCTCAAGGAAATGCGGCGCGGTTATGACGCTGCCACATACGTAGAAGCGGTCGCGCACCTCCGTACTGCAGTGCCTGACATAGCCGTCACCACGGATATAATTGTAGGTTTCCCCGGCGAAACGGATGCCGATTTCGAGGACACCCGCCGCGTGATGGAGGCAGCGCAGTTCGACAACTCATTTATCTTCAAGTATTCGCCACGACCAGGCACACCCGCTGCCCAGATGCCCGACGATGTTTCCGAAGAGGAAAAGATGCGCCGCAACCAAGTGCTACTGGAAGATCAAGACAAGCGAGGTCTTGCCATGAACCAGAAGTTCATCGGACAAGTAACGGAAGTTCTTGCCGAAGGTCCAAGTCTTCGCAACTCCACCCGGTGGTCTGGCCGCAACTCTCAAAACAAAATCGTTGTGTTCGAGCCAACCTCATCGATATCTGTTGGAGACACCGTTAAAGTCAAAATCACCGACGCACACCCACAAACACTTTTCGGCGAATTGGCGTGAATTTGACTTTCGAGTAGTTCGGGAACCCGCTTGAAATCTGAATGAGCAGAGATAGTATCGCAATATTTTAAGCGCAAGTTATTACGACATTTATTACGACATTTATTACGACATCAGCGGACTATCCAACGACCACTTTGATTGGAACCGCTTCTGTCAAGCCTGCCTGCTTGTTTAAGTTTTTGCAGCATCCGTTGCACATGCCGCTCCGATACGTTCAAAGCTGAAGCCAATCGCTTTGCGCTCAAAGTAGAATCCGTCTTAAGAAGTATCAGGATGCGATCCTCCAGATCTTCTGCAAGCTCTGTTTCAGGCAAAGCAATCTCATTAAGAGAATCCCGGACAATTTCCAGCATGAACCGCACAAATACAGTCGCACA
>JALHHX010000261.1 GCA_022837245.1 Lentisphaerota bacterium | reverse complement strand
TCAAAAACTGCACCTTGCATCTATACCGGTTCGGGCACGATCCGCAGCGCAAAAAGGAGGGCTTAAAAAATGGCAAAATAGGGCAAGTAAACCGGTTTAATGAGGGGGTTTGGGCGTGCCCGGAGGCTGGGGAGTATAAAACCACGGCGGGGCAATTTGGAATCGAAAAAAACGCTGTTTTACAAGGAGGGAACGACAATGATTGAAACTAACAGGATCCGGACCGCTGATGCGCCGGGTATCGGCAATGGATCAGCGCGGCTTGCGCCGGCGCCTTATACCGCCGAATGGTGGCAGTCGGCCGAGATGCGCCGCCTGAAAATGAAAGCCCTTCGTCGGGCTGCGGGGCGATGCGAACGGTGCGGTGAGCCAGGGCCGAGACTGATTGCAAGGCTGACGCGAGAGGGGTTTCGAAAGGTAGATCGAGGAGAGGCGCTGACTGATGAGGATTTTGAAGCAATTTGTGGACTGTGCTTGGATATAGAGCGCGGACGATTTGTGCGCTAAGCTGTGCGTTGCACAGATGTAATAAATCATGATGGAGTAAGGACATGAAGTACACTAAAGAAGTAACGGAAGCGCGGAAGGTTTACGACTCACTGGTTATCGAGCAGCGCGAGGCAAAAAAACAGCTTGAAGCGGTGCGGGCGGAGATCCGGGCAAAGCTGGAGGGCAAGCCTTCGCCGCACAAATACGAGGAACTTAAAAAGAGGGAGGCGCAGCTGGAAGCCCGGCTGGGCGACCTGCCCGTACTGATCGCGGATGCGCGGGATGCGCTGATTGTAGCGCTGAATGAGCAGGTGGCGGCAATGAGAAAACAAAAAGCTGCCGAGGTGAGCGCGTCGATAGAGAAGCTTCGGAAGCCTTGCGCCGAGCTTGCCGAGGCTGCGGCACGCCTTGAAGAGGCTGTAAACAAGGAGGCTGCGCGGCTTGCGGAGATTACAGGCGAGCGCATTGTGATTAACTTTCCCGATCTGATCAGGACAGCAGCCGAACAATACACCGAGGATCACGGCGCGGACTTTGAAGGCCGGCTGAACCTGCGGATCGCACACAGGCTTGATGGTGGCATAAATAATGCCCTGTATTTACTGACGAACGAAGCGGAAGGGCTGCGGCCGAAAAAATCAATTTGGGCCTGACCGAAAGACCAGCCCCGCTTTGGCGGGGCAATGGAGGCTGGCCGACACGTAAAAACTGCCGGCTGGCCGCTGCATCCCGACAGGATCCGGCCGGTGCGGGATCTTTGGGATCGCTTTCTGCCGCCGTTGATCGAGCGCGGCGAGGTAACTACTGCCGATATAAGGCTGCTAAACCTTGCCTTTGAGAGCTTGGCCGACTATGTGCGAATGGTGCGCGGGCTGGCAGACTTGCCGGAAGCACTGCGAGAGGACCGCCGACAGCGCGCTGATGCTTTGCTTGATCAAGCGCTCGAATGGCTGGGCGCGTACTTTGCGGCTGACGTTATCGGGGCAATTAAAGCCGGCGTTGCCGGATGATTATTTTACTGCCTAAGGGCAAGGGAGAAATCAAAAATGGGAGAAATGAGGTTCATGCTCGATAACCCGCTCATCATTACTGATGGCTGGGCAGAGAGAGAGCAGGAGAAGGCAAAATTCCTTGGTGCGCTTTTGAAGGCTTCAGAGAGGATAAACCGCGAGGATAAAGAGGCTGCGGAATCGCTCAAAAAGCTGCTGCAGGGCGTGCCAAAGGGGAAACGCCTTCGCGGATGGAACTTGCGCTACAATCCGGACACGGGCGAGCTGATCGAGCGCACACCGTGGTTTGACTGACAGGCGAGGAGGCTGGCAAGGGGGCGCCGGCCTTCCTTCCTGCTGGCTGCCGGGGGACCGGGTAGGGGGTGAAAAAAAAGAGGGGGCCGAATTATACATCCACACGTCGCTATCGCACACGTGCGATTTGACAAAAATTCAAAATTTGTCAAAAGCCTGTTTGCGATCTTGTATGGCACTTTTAGGAGGAGCGGGAAAAATGACCACGAAACATAAAGAAACCGGCAGTATT
>JALHHX010000260.1 GCA_022837245.1 Lentisphaerota bacterium | reverse complement strand
CGGTGCTTATGCTGACCGACCTGAAGCCGTGACTACCGATCTTGGTCTTGTTTATTTGTGCAGCGATTGTACGAAATGCCGAGCATCTGGCGTTTTGCCAATCTGGTTTGTGCACAAGGTTGGCGAGGAAGTGCGCAATCTTTGGTATTGCGATAACGGAACTGACATTATTGTGGCCGGCACAGCACCGTAACCCGGATCAGATAGGAGATTTCCATGCACCTGGACGCAATTCGAGTTGAAGCCCACTACAGCGCCCTGCTGGCCGAACGAAGCAACATGATCGTCTCGATGTTCAATCAGATCCAGGAGCTCCAGCAACGGGTAGCCGACCTGGTACTTCCGGCCGTTCTGGACGGCCCTACTGCGCGGGGCAATCGGTCGCCCGAGGCGGATTAGGGAGATTGCCGCGCGGCTTCCGGAGCGATTTGAGAATTGATGTCTAGGGTTGGTCTTTTCGATCAACCGTTTCATTCAGCACATCCACCGCATCAGCCATGCCGATGAGGTAAGCGTTTGCAAGGATGTCTATTAAGGATCTCCTGCTCTGATCGAAGCTCACGAGTCCCCCAACCCTCCGCCTGGCCAGATCAACCAAGGCCTCCGGCACCTTCATGGATGGGCGTTCCTCTAGCCTGTAGAATGGATACTCATCGTGTTTTTTCGCTCTCATAGAACCTCAAATGCTTCCCCTCCCGCCTGCACTCCACGCCGGGCACTTTCCCGGCCTGCGCCCAATACGAGACGCACTGTGTTGCGCCAGAGCGGGACGCATAGTGATGTTTGATGTTCTGGATCAGATCTCGCAGACAACAGCCGGGGTGAGCCCTCACATATTCGAGGATTGACATACACGTCTGCTTGTAGGGAGACCAGTGCTGACCATTGTTGTTGCCTGCAGCCGCATAGGTCTTTTGCGCCTCATGCAGCCGAAAATGTTTGAGGGCCCTGCGGTTGAGTTGTGCGGGCAGTGACTCGGTAACGTCCATGTGCAAATGGCTGGCTTCGGCCATATGCACTCTGAGAATGCCGATGCCAAGCTGCTTGCAAACCATTTGCGGAAATCCGTGTCCCGAATTATAGGGAATACCCACAGAAACCCAGTGAGCGTATGGCTTCCATCTGTGCGCCTGCTGCATTACCGACAGGCTCAGGCTTGTCTTGGTCTCGATCACCCATAGCCTGCAGCCCATCACGGCCACCAGGTCAGCGATTCCGCCCACTGGACCCTGAACCTCTTGATACACCTCGTAGTGCTGCTCATTCAGCCAGCCCACGATTTTTGCCGCCAGGTCCGACTCTCTCATCTCTTCCTGCGCCCCCTTAGCCGTAGCGCATCGGCTGCCGCCTGCTCGCGGAGCCGGGTCAACTTCGCTTCGATACCTGTTATCTGTGCTGCGAGAATTTGCAGATCCATCAGAAACCCTCCTCGTCGGTCAACGGGGTAAGCGCAAACTGCTCGGGCACAACCCATCTTTCTACCGGCCGGGCCATGATGTGTGCCGCGGCAATCATCGCCGTGCGTTCGTCAGTCGGAGTTATCGAGTAGATGGCTCCGCCACCAAACATGCGCGTGTATCCAGGCCGACCATCCATTTCAGGCACATCGACACGAAGCATGTTTGTTCCGGCGATTAGCTGTTCGCTGCACAACCCGGCGATTTTCGCGTGCCCGAAAAGCTCCACGATTGCCCATCCTTCTTTGAAAGCTTTTTCTTCCATCACGCCACCTCCTGGAGCTTCTTGAGCTCCCGCCTATCGATGATTTCAGTACCGCACTTATCGCAGATGAACGAGCTCATCACGCAATCCTCCATCCATCCCACCCGTTCTTAGCGGCGAAATTCATGCACACCTCGTAATGTTCCAGTGAGCACCGGGCTTTCAGGCCTTGCCCACATCGTGATGTTGCTGACTCGCGTGCCGGAAGAATTGTTTGGCGACAAGGGGCGACGAATTCTTTGGGAACTTCCTGACAGTAACGCCGTCGATTGTTCTTGACACACGTTTCTCGATTCTTGACCTTGAC
>JALHHX010000055.1 GCA_022837245.1 Lentisphaerota bacterium | reverse complement strand
CACTGGCAAAACCACCCTGCTGCGTCTGCTCACAGGCTATTTGAAACCTAAAAAAGGCTCCGTGGAACTCGGTTCGCGCGTCCGGGTATCAGCGTTCGACCAGATCGACAAAACCCTTCGTCCCGATGAATCCGTCCTAGCCAACCTTGCTGAAGGCAAGGAGGAGCTCGTCGTAAACGGCACGCGCAAGCACGTCTACGGCTATCTTCAGGACTTCCTGTTCACGCCTGAACGCGCTCGCACTCCCGTCAGCGCCATATCGGGAGGTGAACGCGCACGGTTGCTACTCGCAAAACTATTTCTCGACCCGGGCAACCTGCTTGTGATGGATGAGCCCACGAACGACCTTGACATCGAAACGCTCGAACTTCTTGAGGAGCAGCTTCTCGAATACAAAGGCACGCTTATTCTTGTCAGTCACGACCGGCAGTTCATCGACAATGTGGTCACCTCCTCATTCGTCCTCGAAGGCGACGGCACCGTCGGCTTTTCCCCTGGCGGATATGCCGACTGGGCCCGCCAACGCGCTTACGCACAGCAGGAACAGGCGGTCCAAAAGAAAGACAAAGCCCGGCCGCCCATCTCCGGTCAGACCCAGACGGGGCCGGCTCGCCTTGGATACATGGAGAAGCGGGAGCATGCCGCGCTGCCCGGCAAAATCGAGGCTTTGGAGAAGGAAGTGGCGGAAATAAACCTGACCCTTTCAAGTGGCACGATATTCGCGGAGGACCCCGCATCCGCGAAATCCGCAACGGAACGCCTGCATGCCGCGCAGAATGAGCTTGAAGAATTTGTCGGACGCTGGATGGAACTTGAGGAAAGGGCTAATATAAAATGAAACGAGCACGGCTCAAGGACGTCGCGGAAGCCGCCGGCTGCTCGATCGCAGTCGTATCGCACGTTGTGAACAACGCCTCTGGCAACATCACCTGCGGCGAACCACTCCGCCAGAAAATCCTGCGCGCCGCTGCCGAGCTGGGCTACACCGCGCACTACGCGAGCCGCGCCCTCAAAAAGCAGAGGTCTTTCACGATCGGCATATACATCCCGGCACCAGGCAACCGCGGCGGCGGCTTGAACCCCGAAACAGCCATACTGGAGGGCGTCGAGCGCGCCTGCCGCGAATTGTCTTACGACCTTCTTCTGATTTCGATCGGCAATGGAACTCCCGCTGGCGAATGCGCAAATAAGCTCAACGCACGCAGGGTGGACGGTCTGATAGTGCTCCACGCCGACGGCGATTCGGAGTGGGTGGGGCAACTTGCGGATTCCGACAAAAACGTCGTCGCAATCAACTATTTCGGCCCCGCGCAAATAGACTGTATCAATTTCGGCAACGCGGCTGCCTCCGCCATGGCGGTTGTCGAGTTGGCAAAACTCAACCATGTGAAAATCGGATACATCGGCCCGCTAAGGGACACCGCGCCCGAAGACGCATCTATCCGCCTCCGTGGGTTTCTGGAAGGTTGTGAAGCATCCGGCATCGCCGTCGATCCCGCAATGGTTTTCGACGCGGATTTCTCCGGCACTCCACGCATAGAGCGTACAGACTCGGGCGATCAAGAGGCCGCAGAGACCATCGCCTCCATCATAACCGCCATGCCTCCGGACCAGAGACCGACAGCGCTGGTGGGGCATTCGGACGCCTCCTTGTTACTCGTCCTGCGGGAGTTGATGCGCAACGGACTGCGTGTTCCGCAGGACATCTCGGCGGTCGGCATGGATGACAGCGACCTCTGCCGCTTTTTTCTCCCGGAGCTTGCGAGCGTGAAACAGCCATTCCTCGGAATGGGCGAGGAAGCCGCAAGGCACGTGATCGAAGAATCGGAAATGCGTCCGGTGAAAGGAGCGGCACCGCTGGCGAAGCGGCAGCGATGGCTGCGGATTTCGGAACCGGAATTCATCGCCCGCGGCTCCATCGCCGCCAGAGATGGTTGAAGCCGCATTTATAAGCAGTATTTCACGATCAGCCCGAGCACGAAAGCAAGAATTACCGCGGCCACTGCCTTCTGCTCCTTATCTGTGAGGAGCGTGTTTAGCTTGACCGTCTTTCTCAACAAGCGCAACGCGTCCGGAAGAAGGCGCATCAGCGCTTCTCTTCAGAATCGAAAAGCTTAGAGGCGATTTCCCCGAGAATCTCGCCGATTTCGGAATTGAGACGTATTACGTCGGAGAGCTTCAACTGGGCATGTTCGAACTTCGCGCGGCGTTCCCTCTGGGCACTTTCCGCCGCTTCCTTAAACTGGCGCAACTCCAGTAGCTCTGCATTCGCGTCCGCCAAAAGCGACTGGGCTCGCGACAGATTCTGACGCGTGCGGACGAGCTGCATCGAAAGCTCCTCCGGAGAGGCGTCGAAATCATCGATCTCCATCCCCTCGGGAATCGGAACGGACACGGCATTGCCGCATTGCGTGCAAGTTATAGTCAAACCCGCGCCGCGGGGATCAATTGAGAGACTCTTGCCGCACGTGGGACATTCAAACGTGATATCTGTGGGAGGAACCTCGTCCTCATCCAGCTCGATGCTGGCGGGGAAGGCCACTTCCTCATAATCTTCTTCTTCGATAGCGGCCTCGAGTTCTTCCTCTTCTGAAAAGTCGACTTCTTTTTCGCTCATAACAATGCCTCCTTTAGTCCTATCGAAAATTCACCTTTTCCCGGCGCGGCCGCGCCGTGGCCCAGGCGGCCGTCAGGCCTTCTTCACGCGCCCCTGCTTGATGCAGGCGGCACATGCTGAAACACGGCAGGGGGATCCATCCACGACCGCGTGAACCTTGTGCAGGTTCGGCAGGAAACGACGCCTAGTGACGGCCGTCGTGTGCAAACCTATGCCGCCCTTGTATTTCGCCAAACCGCGGCGAATGATTCTATTACCTGTTTGCGGGCCCTTGCCGCATATTTCACAAACTCTTGACATGCTGAATACTCCTTCGAAAGAGACACAAGATTACACTAAACACTGGCCAAATTCAAGAGGTTTTTTCGCTTTTGAGAGAATCGGCGAGAGCGGCCGCCACCAAGGGCGTGTCAATGTCCGCGAATGTGGCGCGGAGGGCGGCCTTGTCGCGGCGCTCGAAAATCCACGCCGCCACCTTGGCCGGTGCCTTTCCGGTCTTCTCCGCCACGGTCAACAGCAGTGGATCCTTCATCCACTGCGCCTCGTCCAGCCAGACCATTTTCTCGCACAGTGCCTCGAACGGCGACGCGCTCACGTGCATAATATTGTCGACAGGATCGATTAGCATCTCGAGAACCGCGGCATGGTCGTACAGGTATCCGCGGATAGAATCCTCGAGCGCCGCGGCGGGATTGTCGCAGCCAACAACGGCCTCGTGGAATTCATGCCAGTCCATCTCGAAATCCAGCAACATGACTAGCACGGCCGCATCGTCGGCGACGTACGATTCGCGCAGCACTGGATAAAATCCGTTTAGTACGTAGGCTTCCTGTTCTTCAAACCAAGACACGAAGAAATCGGGCGCTATCTCAACCGCCCCGTACTTGGCCCATTCCGTACATAGATCCTTGGCAGAAGCGTCGTCCATCCGGGCGCGCGCTTGGTGGCAGTTGAGCACGCAACCATCGGCCACGGCGTCATCCCAATCCTCACCAAAAGCATCTCGGAAAAGCCCACGCCCCTCCTCCCCGGGGTCGAGCGACGACACATTCTCCGCGAAAGCTATGTCCGCTACACGCCCGAAGTGGCGGTCTATCAACCCCGCCACCTCGCGCGACGTCTTTCTAACTTTGAAAGATACCTTGATGTTCTCGTCCTCGAAAACATCCTCGATGTACGTAGCCGCCGCCTGGGAGTTCATCGCATGCGGCTTTATGAATGCAAATGCCTGGTTTCTCACCTTTCCTCCGTGCCTGGACGCGAGCTCAAACTCCCTTGTCCACGTGTGTGAACTCCATGCGCCCGTCCGAAAACGGAGCCACAGTCTGCCCGCTCCCGCGCAACTTCCACTTGTAGCTCATAAGCCCCTCGAGCCCCACCGGCCCCCGCGCATGCAGTTTGGACGTGCTTATACCCACCTCCGCCCCGAGCCCGAATCTGAATCCGTCCGCAAAACGCGTGCTGCAGTTCCAGAAGACGTCCGCGGAATCGACCAAATCCATGAACTTCTCTGCTGCCGCCGTGTCGGCCGTGACGATTGCGTCGGTGTGTCCGGAGCCGTGCCGGTTGATGTGCTCGACCGCCTCGTCGAAGCCATTGACCACCTTGACGGCCAATATTGCGTCGAGGTACTCCGCATCCCAGTCGGCCTCTTCCGCCACCTTGCAGTCTATTATGGCACGTGTCAGCGCGCACCCGCGCAACTCTACACCTCGGCCTTCGAGGCGAGCTTTCATCCTAGGAAGGAACTCGTGCGCAATACCCTCATGCACGAGCACCTTCTCCGCCGCGTTGCAAACGGCCGGATACTGGCACTTGGAGTCCTCCACGACGTCGAGCGCCATGCCGACCTCCGCCGCAGCGTCGATATAGACGTGGCATATCCCGTCCGCATGTCCCATGACCGCGATGTGGGTGTTGTCCATTATATGGCGCACGAATGCATTCGAACCGCGCGGTATCAGCAGATCTATGTATTCGTCGAGCGCGAGCATGGCGCCAACGTCCTCGCGCGTCTCCAGCAGCTGCATCCAGCCGTCGGGCATTCCGGCGGACGCGGCTGCGCCGCTTATCACCTCGTAGAGGCGCCTGTTCGTGTTGCGAGCCTCGCTCCCACCCTTGAGCAGACAGCCGTTTCCGCTCTTTAGGCAGAGCGTGGAAATCTGCACAAGCGCATCTGGCCGAGACTCGAATATTATCCCAACAACCCCGATCGGACACGCCTCGCGCGTCAGCTCAAGTCCCGGCGAAAGCTCCGTGCGCTTTTGCACGACGCCCACCGGATCCGGCAGCGAAATCAAGGACGCTATCCCGGCGATGCAGTCAACTCGCTTGGCCACATCGAACTTAAGCCGTTTGAGAAGCGGCGCGGCAAGCCCGGTTTCCCGGGCAGCCTCAAGATCCGCCTTGTTCGCGGCGTCGATCGACGCCCCTTCCGACTCAAGCGCCTGCGCGATGCTTCTAAGCGCGGCATTTCTCTCCTCGGCCGAAGTGGAGGCAAGCTTTCCCGATGCGCCCCTAGCCTGCCCGGCCTTGGTTTTGATATCCATTCCATCTCTCCTGTTCCACTGACTCTAAATTATCAAGTGGGGGATACTATACTCAAAACCTGCCTTTTTTTCCATCGTTTAATTTCCGAGGGTTTGGTGGTATAATACCGCGCCAATGAAAAAAGAGTTTTTACGCAAATCCGCATACGTGGCTATGGCCATTTCATTTTTTGTCCTCCCTTGGATCTTTCCGGCGTTCGAGAAAGTGGCGTCGGGCTTGGCAGTCGTCTCCGGGTTGCTGTTTGCAGTCTTGTTCGGCAATCCGTTTGCCCCCCGCACAGCGAAAATGGCCTCGCCGCTCCTTGGCATGGCCATTGTGATGATGGGGTTCGGGCTTGAAATCGGGAAAATCATTCAGACAGCCGCCCAGAGCATAGTCTTTACGGCAGTAGGCATAGCCGTTGCTTTTGCCGTGGGAACCGCCGCAGGGCGCTGGCTCAAATTGGAGCGCGACACCTGTCTGCTCATCTCATCAGGCACGGCGATTTGCGGCGGCAGCGCAATCGCCGCCGTGGCGCCAGTCCTCGGCGCTAAGGCTTACAGCGTTGCGATCGCCACGGCGGTGGTCTTCATTCTAAACGCAGTGGCGCTTCTTATATTCCCCCCGATCGGCCATTACTTCGGCTTTACGCAGGAACAATTCGGCCTCTGGTCGGCCGTGGCGATTCACGACACAAGCTCCGTCGTCGGCGCAGCCATGCAGTATGGCGGCCGCGCGCTGGAGATCGCCACTACTGTAAAGCTGACGCGCGCTTTGTGGATCGTACCTGTGGCGTTGATCATATCACTCGCCATAAGCCGCGGCGGCGAAAAAGGCGGTAAGGCAAAAATCAAAGTACCGTGGTTCATACCCGGGTTCCTGCTGGCGGCTTTTTTGGTCTGGCTCGTCCCTGGACTTCGGGATACGGGGAAAGACATCGGTGGCATGTCGAAATACTTGATGGTGGCCACGCTGTTTTTGATTGGCTCGAACGTCAGCATTGACAAGATCCGCGAACTCGGCTTCCGCCCGATTTTGCACGGCATAATCCTCTGGGTCTTCCTGCTGGCAATGTGGCTCCTTGTGATTCATCTTGATCTTATCAACGCCGAGAACCTTGCATAAAAACGCTTTTTCGGCTATATTTATGATGTCTTGAAAAGGAGAAAAGAACGCAAATGGAATCAGAGACTTCAAACAAACCAGCAAAAACCGTGGAACAGCAAGCGGAGATCTTCGAACGCCTCCGCCAGGAAGTGGCCAAGGCGGTTGTCGGGCAGGAAAAGGTTTTCGACCGCATGCTCATGGCGCTTGTCTGTGAAGGGCACGTGCTCCTTGAGGGCGTCCCCGGCATCGCCAAGACAACGCTCGTGCGCTCCCTCGCCAAAGCCGTCGGTGTTGACTTCCACCGCATATCGTTCACACCGGATCTGCTGCCCGCGGACGTCGTGGGCACGATGATCTACAACCCGAAGGACGGAACGTTCTCGCCTAAAAAGGGCCCCGTTTTCACAAACATCTTGTTGGCGGACGAAATCAACCGCGCACCGGCTAAGGTTCAATCCGCGCTTTTGGAGGCGATGCAGGAGCGCCAGGTGACGGTTGGCGACAACACTTACAAGCTGCCCTCCCCGTTCATGGTGCTCGCGACGCAAAACCCCATCGAGCAGGAAGGAACCTACCCTCTCCCAGAGGCGCAGGTCGACCGCTTTATGTTCAAGTGCATAATGAACCTTCCGCCGCGCGACGACGAGCGACGAATAGTTTCCCGCTTCACCAAGCAGCACACTCCGGAAATAAAGCCCGTGATCAGCGCCGGGGATATATCCGGCCTTCGGTCTACGCTCGAACAGGTTTACTGCGATGAAAAGGTTGGCGAATATATACTCGACATAGTTTTCTGCACTCGCGAGCCGGAGAGATTCAATCTCGCGGGTCTACGCCCCTACGTCGAGTACGGCGCCTCGCCCCGCGCATCGCTTTACCTTAACCTCGCGGCGCGCGCCAGCGCGATGCTGCACGGGCGCTCATACGCCACGCCGCAGGATGTCAAGGAAATCGCACCTGACGTGCTCCGCCACCGCGTGATCGTCACTTACGAAGCCGAGGCGGAAGACATCACTTCCGACAAGGTGATCGATAAAATCCTAAACGAACTGCCAGTGCCATAACGGCAGCCACAAGAAAGCAATATAGCAATGCCTTTTGAAACAGGGTCCGTCACATTCCGGGCCTTCGACGTCGAATCCCCCCTTAAAACCGACGTCGTCGCCGGATTCGCGGACGCGGTTGCACCGCCCATAGATTCCCTCAGCTCCGAGCCCATTTCCGGATGGGTCTCGCCGCGCTTCCTCTTCGACCTCGAGATCACGCAAGACACCGCCGTGAGCGGCGGATACGTGCGCACCGACCTGATGAAGGCCGAACGCAAGGTTCCACCCTCGCTCCTCCGGGCTTACTGCAGCATGGAGGAGTTGGCGGAAATGAAGGCGCGGGGCGTCACGCACCTCAATAAACAGACGCGGTCCGAGATAAGGAAACGAGTCAAGGACGAGCTGCTTCCGCAGATGCCTCCAACGCTCTCGTCCATATCCATGGTTCTCGACACGTCGCACGGGCGCGTCTACGCAGACGCCATGTCAGAGAAGCAGATGGACGCCTTCTGCGTAAACTTCAAAAAGGCCACCGGCACCTCCGCCATTCAGCTCACTCCGGAAGTCGCCGCCATGCGCATGGCGCAGATCGACCACCGGGACCTGCCCCCGCAGAGTTTTTCGCCCGACCCCGGGGTGACGATCACCGCGCACAGCCTCGGGATGGATTTCCTCACCTGGCTCCTCTTCTTCTGGGAAACGGGGAAACAGACATTCACCATCGACGAGCGTCATGGCTCCCACGAGTATTCGATGATGATGGAAGGCCCCGCCGTCTTCTTCCTCGAAGGCGAGGGCGCCCACGAAACGGCGCTCCGCAAAGGTATGCCAATCCTCAGCCGCGAGGCTAAAACCGCCCTCGAAGCCGGCAAGAAACTACGCCGGGTTAACCTGACAATCGCCAGAGGTGATGATGTTTACACAGCATCGATCGACGGACTCGATTTCGGCTTCAGATCGCTCAAACTGCCCAAGCCGGAAGGCGAGGCATACGACCCGGGCTCAATCCTCCAGGAACGCATGCTAGGCGTGCAGGCTTTCACCGACGCCTTCTATTCTCTTTTCGCGCGCTTCCTGCGCACAATGGAGGATGCCGCCGAATGGAAAAAGACAGTCACGGCGATGAAAAAATGGATCAGCAACAGAAAAACACTCGTGTAATGAAAGTAATATCTATTGGCAACAGCTTTTCCGTCAACGCGCACACGTATCTTCTCCAGCTCGCGCAAGCCGCGGAATGCCCCCTGACTCTATTCAACTGCGTCATAGGCGGATGCACATTTGAAGGACACATGAAGCGTGCCGACGCTTTCGAAGCCAACCCCGGCGATCCCGATGGCAAGCCGTATGGAACACCTGAAGGCGGCACGATCAGCCTGCGCGACGCACTGCGGCTGGATAAATGGGATATCGTCACAATACAGCAGGCCTCGCACGAGAGCTTCAAACCTGAAAGCTACCACCCGCATGCCGACCGCCTCATCTCATACGTCCGCAAACACGCGCCCCAGGCGGAAATCGTCGTGCACGAAACCTGGGCATACCGAGAGGACCACGGCTTCTGGGGCAACCCCGAGCTCAACACCGACGTGATGTACAACGGGCTGAGCAAGGCGTACCGGGACTTCTGCAAAGATAATGATTTCCGAATGATTCCATGCGGCGACGCATTTCAAAACGCGCGCCTCTCGAAGGAGTGGGGGAAACCCGACTTCTCGAAAAAGGAAATCGATGGAACGGTGTCGCGCACATTGCACGACGATTGGGGCTTCCACGCAAACGACAACGGCTGTTTTCTTTTGAGTTGCGTCTGGTTCGAATTCCTATTCGGCAAAGACGTGCGCGGCGTGCCGTTCAAACCCGATGGCGTGTCAGAATCCGACGCCGCGATCCTACGCGGTATAGCGCATGCAGAAGCCTGCGGGCAAGAGCCTGCCCGCAGGGAGTGAATAAAAGCTCCGCGGGCGGATGGCGCCGGGCTGGCGGCCTCTGCGGGCGAGTTCCTTGCGCGTGCATGGCGCGGGGCTTTTCGCCCGCTTCCCGCAAGCAGGCCCTGCTTGCGGGCTTCCTTCCCCGGGGCGGAGCGGAGGCTCCGCACCCAGGGTCTGCGCGCTCTGCTGGAAAACATCACAGCGACAAATCTCCATAAATCTTATAGACGTGACCATCACGTTCTATTTTCATGCCGCGGCCCGGAAAGATTTTCGGCAAGCCCTCGCGCATGAGGCCCGCGGCCTCTTCTTCGATTTGCTCGACAACATCGGGCGGGATTTTTGACAGGGTCACGATTTCGACACGGAACACATATCCGGGTCCCAGTTCGGAACCGTAGCCCGCTGAAAATGAAGCGGTTAGCCGGAACAGGCCGTCGTATTGCGGATTGGCGGCCGCCCCACGCTTGGGACGCGAGGGGTGGAGCGGCCATTTGTGGCCGTATTTCTCCTCCAGCTCCGCGTCTATTTCGCGGAGCAGCTTATGGAGTTTCCCTTCCCATTTCGCGAGTTTTGGATTCATTGAAATCGGTTTAAGTCAAAAACGGGCGCGTCTTTTTCAATACGCACCCATTTCAGGTTGTTCTACGTTATGCACCCCGCAAGGCTGCTACGGGTGGACCGCCTTGATCCTGTAGAAGAGTTTCTGCGGCACGGGGGATTCGTGCGGCACATCCACGGAGAACGTGCTCGGGGTGCCGACGGCGTCCGCCGTGATCGTGGTCGTGATCTGGTGCGCAGTCGGAGCGGCGAACGACGGGTCGTCCGACGTCTCGATGTACCATGTGAAGCCGTCCGAGCCAGTCAGCGCCACGCTGTTTATAGTGCTCACATCGAACATGACGGTCGTCTTGACGCTGTCGACCGCTATCGAGGAGACCGATATTGCCACCTGCGGCGTTTCGCCGACCGGTTCATCGGTGATGGGGTCGACATCCCAGAGCAGGAGCTCCTGGCCGTAGTTATAATACCCTGGCGAGTAGCGGTCGGTGCCCTGAAGTATGAAATCGAGTTCATCAACGTTTTGCGACCACATGTAGACCTGTCTGCGCGCGCCCGTGGTTATGCCGCGGTTTGGGAGCGGCGTGTATCCGCGATCGACTAGTGGCTGAATCTGCGCTTGCGGTCCCCATGCCAAACGGTGAACGTAGGCGCCCATGCTCCGGCGCAGGCGCATAGCTGCGGGGACATCCATACCCAGACGCTCGGCGGGAGTCACGAAATTGGAGTAGTCGGGAGTGTACAACGAAGCGGGGAACAACTCCTGGTCTATCACTATCGGTTTGCCGTTGACGGCACTGTTGAAGACGGTGTTGGAGTTGCTCACGCCGGGGCATGCGAGCAGGTAGAAACCCCAGCCCTTGGGATTGGACCCGCTTTCAGGTTTGAATGACAGCGACGCTCCCTGCTGCATGACGTTGGTCCATATCACGGTGTCGCTCACGGCGCTCGCGCCGTCAAGCACCTTCACATGCTCAATACGCCAGTTTTCGATGTTGGCGCCCTCCGGGCCGATGAGCTCGACGTACTGCTCGGCGAGGCCGATCGGGCCGCCAAAGTAGGCGAAAGGCAGGAACTCGTTTATGTAGACGCCGTTCGTGCCGACGCCGACCGAGAACACGAAGTAGTACGGCGAGACGCCCTGCGAGGCGAACGTCTGGTTGAGGTCTACCGGCTCGTACCACTCGGGGTTCACGAACGGCGTCTGCACACCGTCATAGAAGACCGGCGATGGGAACGTCCCCTCGTAATTCACCTCAACCGAATATTGCACCACGCTGTCAATCGGCAGCTGCGGTATGGCGTTCGAGACGAAGAAGAAGTATTTATCGTTCGGGGCCTTGTTCAAAGGCACCCTGGTGGCACTGCCCTTCCAGTTATTGACGCCCCAAACATTGGTGCCCACGTAGTAGAGCAGGTCAACGGTGATGTTCTCGGGGTTCATGCGCGGGTTGATGAGGTCGACCTCGAGACCCACGCTGTCGGAGTAGAGCGGCACCTCGGGGATCAGGCGGACAAAGCCGACGTCGATCGAGGAGCGCACTGGCTCCGTGACGATTATGTTGTCCAGCATCACACGCGCTCCAGTGAAGGTGTCGCCGTAGATGCGAAGCACCTTGTACTCGTCCTTGAAGAACTCGACATTGAACTTTGTCCACACTTCGTTTTGTATGTTCGTGAGAGTGTTCATGTCCGCAACTTGCGCGGCGTACGTTGGGGCGTACGGATTGAGATCCGACACCGAGAGCGTGAGAACACTGCCGGGGTCGGCGTCGAAGTCAGTCACTTCTTTGGCGGCCTTGAGGTAGATTTTCCCAGGCTTGGCGGTGCCTCCGTTCGTAACCGGGTATGTCCTGTACCAGAAGCTGACCTCTCCTATGCCGGTGGAGATGCGCGGCGACTGGATGTACGGCTCGTCGTCGTCGTATGCCACGCCGAGCGGCGTGTCCTTGTTGTAGGCGTCGTTTATCGTGGCGCTTCGGTATTCGACGTTAGCGGAACCATCGAACTTTATATCGGGATTCCACTCGTAGTTGGAGATCAGGGCGTTGTAAGCCTCCCAAGAGGTGTCGCCCACGTCCGGATAGTCGGTGGCCTTGATGTTGTCGATCAACACGGAGGCGTCCGGAGAGCTGGCGGGGTCAAGCGTTATCCTGAAACGCCCGGTCAAATTCGTCAGGAACGGAACGTACATGCGCCCGTAGTCGGGGGTCATTGCGGCGGTGACGTTGGTCGCCATGAGGGGGGCGCCATACGTGCCCCCGCCGGGACGCAGAGCCTCGACATGGATCACCGCCGTCCCCTTCACCACTTTGTAGTTGAAGAGGATGTCGCCTATGCCCGCATCGAGCAGCGGCGTCACTATGCCCTGCACCGGGTCCCCGCCCGGGTCGGCGCGGCTGCGCGTCAGCTCGTACACCATGCTCCCATCGTCGCCGGCGAATGGATCGAATTTCGCGATGGCATACGAGGACTCCCAGACAAATTCCTTGCTCTCATCACCCGGAGCGGGCGGCTCCGGCGAGAATATCGTCTGGCCCCGCCACGCGTCGCACTCGAGGTTGTCGATCACAATCGCGCCGTCGGATCCCTCGGGCTTGATCTGGATGAAGACTTCGTCCCACATGTGCATGGGCACCTCCACCAGCGCGTACGAATAGGAGGATGCGGTCCGCGCGAAGTTGGTGACGCCATCCAAAACCCAATCACCGTCCCAATCCCGGGAAGGAGACACGGGCGCGAGCGGATCCAGCTCGTTGCCGTTGCGGAACACGTTGACTCTGTATTTAATATCGGGCATGACCCTCGTCAGCACAAGAGGAATCCCGCCAGCAGTCGGCCCGAAAGTCCAACGGTCAGCATTCGTCCCCGCCATCTTGCCGCCGAGATACCAAGCGGTGCGCGCGGAATTGTTGAACGCCGCGTAAGGTGCAGTCACAGCGCCAGTGGAATCGGTCATTGAAACGTTAAATGAGACCTGTGCGTCACGCGCGTTCACGCCCACAGTGCCGCCCATAGTTACCGTGGGATCGACGGTGAAGGAGATTGCCCCAAGGTTTTGCGCCACAACCGGCGACGATCCGCTGTTGTCATACAAGATTGCGTTGACCGAACCTTCAGACAATATCAGCTTCAGTCTCCACTTCTTCGAATTTAATCGGTTGTCGGAATCGTTGTTCCCGTAAGTGCCTGTTTTAAGGATCGTCTTGACGCCGTTTTTCATCTGTATAATATC
>JALHHX010000259.1 GCA_022837245.1 Lentisphaerota bacterium | reverse complement strand
CGATGGTGAGCTTCTTGCCCATGGGTTCCTCCTGCGTGAATGTGCCTGCCCGTGAGGGCCACTGTACCGGGGAGGGGCCACCCACGGTGACCCCCTGTGGACAAGAAGCCGAAACGGAGCAAGCTAAGCAGTTAGCTACGCTAACTGGGCTTGATCCTCGACACGGGGGTCGGGATGGGCCACACTGGGGGTGTGGGTCCCCACCGGGGTGGGGTCGCTGCGCTGGGCCGAAAGAGGAGGGGTGGGGTGCCGTGAGTGACGAGCAGAACGACGCCACCACAGGCCCGGAAAAGCACACCCCCCAGGGCCCCGAGAAGACCGGCGGTTCGACGGCCCCGAAGGGCCGCGAATCCACGGGCCGCAAGCGGCGGGCGAACGCGACCGGTGGACGGCATTACGCCCACCAGGTGAAGGTGACCCCGGAGGAAGAAGCGGTGCTGTTGCAGCTCGCCGCCGCCCAGGGGGTGTCGGTGCCCAGGTTGTTGGTGGAGTCGGCGTTGGCGGTGGAGGACCGCACCACGGCCACCGACCGGCGGGCAGCGATCGCGGAGTTGTTCCGGATCCACCGGGTGCTCGGCGGGGCGGCGAACAACATGAACCAGCTCGCCAAGGTCGCCAACGCGACGGGGGAGGTGCCGGCCGAGTTCGGTCCGACGATGGGCTACGTGCGCCGGCTGTGCAGCAAGATCGACGCGACCATCGACAAGCTGGCGCTGTCATGATGCCCAACGTGGTGCGCGGGGACCGCATGGGCGGGTTGCTGACCTACCTGGTGGGGGAGGGGCGGCACAACGAGCACACGGAGCAGCACCTGGTCGCTGGCGACGGGGCGCTGTTGGCGTGGCACGGGGACGCCGAACTGGACCACGACGCGGCGTTGGCGATCGCCCGGCATTTGGATCGACCGCGCACCGCGTTCGACGTCGAGGTCCCGGGTGGGCACGTGTGGCACTGCTCGCTGTCGCTGCGTCCCGGGACGCAGTTGAGTGACGAGACCTGGGGCGCCATCGCCGAGAAGTTCATCGGGAAGATGGGGTTCGATGACCAGGACGGCACCCGCGCTCCGTGCCGGTGGGTGGCGGTGCGTCACGGGCTGTCCCAGGGCGGGAACGACCACGTGCACCTGGTGGTCAACCTGGTGCGCGAGGACGGCACCAAAGCCTCCACCTTCCACGACTGGCCGCGCGCGCAACGGGCGGCCCGGGACCTCGAGGTGGACTTCCACCTGGAGCGCCTCGAGTCCGCGCAGTCGCACCTGGTGACGCGCGGGTACAAGCCCGCCGAAGTCGAGGCCCGGGCCCGCACCCGGGCGCGCGCGACGTGGGAGAAGACCCACCGCGGGCAGGCGTGGACGGATCTCCCCGCCAAGCAGCGCGAGGCCCTGGTCGCGGGGGAGCGGGAGGCAGACAAACCCCGCGTCGTCCTGGCCCGGACGGTGCGGGCGTGCGCCACCGCCAGTGAGGACGAAGCCGAGTTCGTGCGCCGCCTCCGCCGCGCCGGCGTGCTGGCCCGCCCCCGCTACGCCGCCGGTCGCATGGACGTCGTCACCGGGTACTCCGTCGCGGCCCGGCCGAGCGCGGGGGAGCGGCCTATCTGGTACGGCGGCGGCCGCCTCGGCGAAGACCTCACCCTGCCCCGGCTGCGCGAAGCGTGGCCCGACACCCCGCAGGCCGCGTCGGCGGCGGTGGCGGAATGGAACGCCGCCCACCGCCACCGCCGACCCGCCAACCCCGGCCGCGAAACCCGCGAGATCACCGCCGCCGATTGGGAGCGCTGCGAAACCGAACTCCGCCACCTGCGCGCGACGCTCGAGGCGGTTCCGGTGGACGACCGGGACGCCTGGGCCCGCGTCGCCCGCGAGTCCGCCGGCGTGTTCGCCGCCTGGTCCCACCGTGTCGAGCCCACCCCGGGACCGCTCGCGGCGGCCGCCGACGCGCTCGGTAGGTCGGCGCGGGCGGCCTGCCATTCGGCGGCCCGGCGGGCCTGCAGTTCCCGGGCTTCCTGGACGCTGCTGGCTTCGGCCTGGCGGGCCTGCCCGGCG
>JALHHX010000054.1:13098-34392 GCA_022837245.1 Lentisphaerota bacterium | reverse complement strand
TTACGCTCTATGCCGATACAAGAAAGGGCAACCGCCCAGGTTTCACGATGGGGGGGGATCCGGCCAAGGCAGAGGAACTTTACGAATATTTTATCGGGCAAATGCGCGCGATTCTCGGCTCAAACAAGGTGGCCTGCGGCGAATTCGGCGCTGAAATGAAGGTCGCACTTGTAAACGAAGGACCCGTTACGATCGAGCTCACCAGCGACACCCAGCCGTGGCGGGGTCTGGACTCTGCCACGACGCAGGCAGCGAAATCGATTCCTAATGGCGATGTTCACGCCAACCCGGAGCCGATTCTCAAGAAGATTGAAACAGATGCTGATATTGCGGCTGCGTTCGCCATTGTGTCGAAAATTTGGCCTGTATGCTATAAGGACATAATTTCGCCTGAGCAGATTGATTTCATGCTGGCACGCATGTATGCCCCGGCAACAATCAAGAGAGAAACCGCAGAAGGTGTCGGGCACTTTCTAGTTAGAGTCAACGGAACGGACTCGGGGGTGATATCATACGAATTGAAGCCGAATGGAGACGGCGTGGTTTACTTGCATAAGATCTACCTAGACCCAGCGCTGTGGGGCAAGGGGCTTGGGCGTTGGCTTTTGAAGCATATTGAAAAATACGCCAAGGAAGTAGGCGCACATGCTGTTGAACTCAACGTGAACAAAAAGAACTACCGCGCGATACGCGCTTATGAACGGGTTGGATTTATAAAAAAGAGAGAACAAGTCAGTGAAATCGGAAACGGTTTCATCATGGACGATTATTTAATGCGCATGGAAATTTGCAAATGAAAATTAAAACTATAATTTTTGCCACTTTGGCATTTGCTGTCGTGGGTATTACGGCAAACGCCGAGGATTACAAGATGTTCTGGCTGATGTCGACGATCACTCGCGACACCATAGGGCCGATCGTCAAAAAGCCCGGAACCAAATTCACGGCCGGAGGCAAGGAGTGGACGGTGCTCGCTTCGCGCCCAAACGAGATCCTGTTTGCGGACTCCGCCACGTCTCGCCATCACGGCCCGTATGATTTCGTGCTGGACCGCATTGTAGACTTGGGAGGTTTCGCGCTGGCGATCTCGCGGATCGAGGAATTCGAAGGAGACGAAAGCACTCCGCCTCCTCCGATTATCATGTCGCGCGCGGGCGATCCGGCGCCAACCGCGCCAGACGTTGCAAGACCGCAGCGGTGGGACCCCAAGCCGTTGCCGAGCACGAATCCTGGAGCGCACAAGACGGTTTTCGGAGATCTTACGGTTATACCGCGCCGCTACCCGGCTGCTGGTATTTTGTGGATTGAGCCGGTAAAGACGGTCAAGTACGATTGGAGTGTAGGTGACTATACTGGTAGCGGCGGCGAGGACATAGAGATGACGCGTCTCGGCGTGTCAGCCACATGGCGGAACTGGTTCGCGGAAATCTACGCGATCACGGACGCGAAGACGAGCGGAGGCATAGTGCCGGACAGGACGCACCTATCGGGTCTTGAGCTCGACAGCGGCTCGGGCTTGGGAGGCAGGGCTGGTTACGTGTATTCGTTTGTCATTGACGGGAACTGGAATGCGAATATAGGTGCAATGGCGTCCTACGAGACGACAACGATGGACATGAACGCAACAGTCTTCCAGAAAAGCGGCGAGTACATAGTGCCGGAAGTGCCTGCAACCCCCGAGGCACCTGGTACGGAGTCATCCACTGTTTACGAATATACATTTGCAGATTACTCCGAGGAGGTAGACATGGAGGAATTCGCGTTTTCTCTAATCGGGGGCATTGACTATACCTCGATGTACTGGGGTGTGGGGGCGTATCTTTTCGTGGACATATACACCGACGTGAGCTACAGCGGTTCACTCGATATTGGCGATCAGCATTACAATCTGAACGCAGAACGGACAGATCCTGTGGGAATACTTTTCTCCGGCTGGTATTCGCCTTATGCGGACTACATTGTTGGCGGAGGCGTGTCGTTCGGCACCGAGACATCACTTCGCATCGGAGTCGGGAAATTCTTTTAGGCATGCAAGATTTTCAGCAAGACAAGGACACGGCAGCACGCGAAATCAAACGGATGATTTTCGACGTGCAGTCGTTCATATCCGCTGTGTTTAAATTCAAGGAGCCTTTAGGCCCCGGCACGAATAGCGAACTCAAGCTCCGCATCGTCGAGGTCAAGGGCGGCGAAGCGTGGCAGTTCACACGTGCCTCCGAATCGGAAAATCTCCAGCGTGGCGAGGCGATGAAAAAGCTTTCGGAGATTATTCACGGAGTTCCGCTCTCAGAGGCCCATGTGATGACGGCGGACCGAGATCTGCATTGCCGCGTCACGAAAAAAGGACGTGTGCTCTTGTCGAGGAGCAAGTCCAACCTCAACCGCGATCCCGTTGCCTCACGAGCGCACAACCGCGAAAAGGACTATCCTCTCACGCGATTCGATTCAGCCAAGCTCCTTGTGGTCATAGGGCTGGCCGACACTCAGGGCGACGTCAAACCCACCATGCGCGCGAAATACCGCCAGGTCAACGAATTCCTCCGCATCATCGACGCCACGCTCGACGATCTTAAGCTCGAAGCTATCAAACCCATTGAGCTTTTCGACGTTGGCTGCGGAAAATCGTACCTTTCATTTTCAGCCAAAGCGTATCTTGAGGCAACGCGTGGTGTGGAAATCAAATTGACGGGAATAGGCAGAAGTGAGAAAATCATCCAGTCATGCCGCAGAATGACAGGGTCATTCGGATGGGACGACAGCGTGGCCAAATTCATTGCTTCCGACATCGCCGCATTCAAACCTGCTGCCGAGCCGGATATCGTAATGAGCCTGCATGCGTGCGACACCGCCACTGACGAAGCCATGGCGTTTGGCGTCGAACATTCGGCGCGCGCCATTCTATGCGCCCCATGTTGTCAGCATGAACTCCAGTCGCAGCTTGGCACCACTGGGCGCAATCGCGCAGTGCTGCGCAACGGGATCCTGCGCGAGAGGCTCGCCGACATCCTGACCGACGCGTTCCGCGCCCAGATACTTCGCGTAATGGGATACCGTGCGTACGTCGTGGAATTCATCGAACCGGAAGCCACTGCCCGCAACATCATGATACGTGCCGTGCGGGCATCACGAGCCGGCTCGGAAACGGCGATTGCCGAATACCTGGATTTGCGTGACGAATGGGTTTGCACCCCTTATCTCGCCAATCGCCTCTCTGGCATCTGCCCTGAGCTCATATAGCTAATCGAAGGCAATTACTCCGCTGCGGCGTATGCTGTGGAAGCCTGGCGGGAAAAGGTATTTGTCCCCGACTATTATGTGGTCCGTGACATGTATGGCAACAATTCGCCCCGCCTCTATGAGCTTGCGCGTGACGTCGAGATCCTCGCGGGAGGGCGTGGGGTCCCCTGACGGGTGGTTGTGCGCCACAATCACGGAGGCCGCGGCCCAGCGCAGCGCCACCCGGAAGACTTCCCGTGGATGCACGAGCGATGAGTCGAGAATGCCGCGCGTCACCTCCGTCATGGGGCCGCAGAGACGGCACTTTTTATCAATCGGCAGGACAAAAAAGGACTCGGTGTCGTCGCTCATCTTGTGGGCGTTGACTTCCTCGGCAACCACCTCCGGGTGTGTGAGCAGCGAAGGCGCCCCTTTCTCGATTTTCTCATCCCGCACCCTTTTGGCCAGCTGGAGTACGGCGGCTATCTGTATGGCCTTGGCATCGCCTATTCCAGGATACCCTTTCAGTTCCTCCACACCAATTTTAGTGAGGTTGTTCAACGTTTCGGCATCTTTTATTATCGCGTTCGCTATGCTGAGCACATTATGGCCCGCCACTCCTTTGGAAATAATTATTGCAAGTAGCTCCGCGTCAGTGAGATGTTGACCTGCCCTCAGCTTCTCCCGTGGCCTGTCTTCTTCGTTGACTTCATCGCTTAGTTTGCCCGTCTTATCGGGACGGCTCGGCAGATTAGTTGGAGCCTCCTTTAATATTTTAGGAACACTCTCCCCGTGTTGATATCTTAGATTTTCCATGGCGTTTCCATACCTCCATGACGTCATCCGCGGCGCGGGCGACGTCGTGTTCATTTTCCGGTCCGCGCACCCACTCGACATCGAGCTGGTGGCGGAACCATGTTCTCTGGCGTTTTGCCAGCCGGCGGGTTCGGGCGGCAATCATCTGGATTGCCTCTTTATAGTCAATTCTGCCGTCTAGCACTGCGGCAGCCTCGGCGTAACCGATGCCTTTCCCAGCGGTTTGTGAGAATCCGGGGTATTCGCGGCGCAGCTCGGCGACCTCTTTGAGCAGGCCGTCTTCAAACATCTTTAATATGCGCGCTTCGATGCGAGTGGCGAGCGCGGCGGCGGGAAAATCCAATCCTGCAACTGGGCATCCGCAGCCTGCCAGGCGTTGTGGTGCGTCTGGAGCCACCACTCCCGCCATAAGCTTTTCCACCAGCCGCATGAGGCGGCGCGGATTGTCGGGATCATCAAGCGTGGAGACGGAACCCGGAGCAAGCTCCTCCGCGCGCATGCGCAGCGCCTCAACGCCGCCGATTTCGAAAAGGGCTGCGGTGGCGGAGCGCGCGGCCGCGGTGGCGGGCGGCGCGTTGATGCCGTTGATAAGGGCGTTTACGTACAGACCGGTCCCGCCGGCTACGATCACATCACGCCCTGTTTCAAAGGCCGCTGCGGCACTTTCGAGCCAGCGGCCAGTGCTGAATGATTCAGATGGCGGAACGAGGTTTATGCCGAATATCGAGACGTTTTCGAGTTCGGACGGAGTGGGCTTGGCGGTGCCGACATCCATGCCTTTGTAAACTAGCATCGAGTCGGCGGAAAGGACGACGGCGTCCAGGCGGCGCGCAAGCTCACATGAGACGGCGGTCTTTCCCGTGGCTGTCGGGCCGACGAGTATCCACGCTTCACGTGAAGCGCTTTTGTCCGGGGCGTTCATTTTTCACCGAAAACCCCGGGGTCGAACTGCGCCAGATCGGGTAAGATCAGATCCGCCGCCGCCACGTTCTGCTTCGGGTGGTCGGGTCTGGACAGAGCCACGACCCTCATGCCGGCGGCTTTGCCAGCCGCGACGCCGACCTCGGAGTCTTCAAAAACCACACATTCTGATGGCGGCACGCCGAAGCGCTCAGCCGCCGCGAGGAATCCCGCTGGGTGAGGTTTTCCGAAATTGTAGTCCGACGAGCCGAGATGGAAAGAGACGGCATCTTCCACTCCCATGATTTTTATCGCTTCCGTTATGTGCGGACGCGGCGAACCGGAGACAATGCAGCAAGGTCTGGTTTTGGAGAGTCGGCGCAGCAACTCCACGGAGCCGTGTATGCGCACGTCGGTGACGTCGCGCAGCTCGTAGAAATATTCCGCCATTTCGTCCTGCATCTTGGGAAGGCCCATGTCTAGATCGGGGAACTCCGAGACGATGTCGGCATATACGTCGAACCATGCGCGTCCGTAAACGATCTTCATGGACTGGTCATGCGTGATGTGGTGGCCTTTTGATGCGAGGTAATTAATAGTGGCGTCCACCCAGACGATTTCAGTGTCCAGAAGTGTGCCGTCTAGATCGAATATGTAAGCTGATATCATTTTTCAGTTGAGTTTTCATTGAATGCGGCTGCGGAAGCGCGCACTGCAGAGATGAAGGGGAAAGTGTCTTCAGGTTCTGGAGGTGGTTCGGCGGTTTCGGCCTTCGAGCGCCACAAGTGCGCGGCTTCAGGATCTGATTTGCCTGAATCGCTGCCCCTGCCTGTCTCAAGAAATTCAGCCAAAGATTTCATCGCCAGCGCGTTGCCAAGTGCGGCTGAACGTTCGAACCAGATCCTCGCGGCGGTGTCGGACTGAGGCGAGCCACGGCCGGCGGCGAACATTTCAGCCATTCGACGCTGTGCTTCCGAGCGGACGTGCGCCGGGGCGTTCAAGTTGGAGGCCGGGTTACGCAGCCACGAAAGGGCGCTCGCGGAGCTTTGCTCTACATAGCGGCCTTCCTCGTATATGTCCGCCATCATCATCGCGGCTTCCGCGTTGCCGGCGGTCGCGACCGATCGGACGAAATCGATCGGAACCGTGTCGTCCTTGTGGAATCCGCGCCCCTCCCGGACGAATTTTATTATGCGGGGTGCCACGCTTGGGTGTATTTCGGAATCGCCCGCCTCGGCTGCCTCGAGCCAGAGCGAAAGCGCCCTGCGATCCTCTGCCGCATTCGGAACCGAACGGTGTGCTGCGTACCAGTCGCCCAGAAGTATCTTCGCGTTGACGTGCCCTGCATCGGATGCGGACTTCAGGTTTGCGATAGCGGCGGCGTAGTCGGGTTCTCCTGCAATCGCGAGCATGATCGCGCAGGCGCGCCAGTACGCGGCAGTGGGCTCCACTTCGGAACGCGATTCGAGATTCTCAAGGTGTGGCGCGAGGACGGCGATCGATTCAGCGCGGATCTGTGGATCAGATGGCGCCGTGAGAACGCGAGTCACGCACATCCGGGCCGCGGCTGCGGAATCCCCTTCAGCCGCCGCTGCCTGGAGTTGATCGGATGTGTAATAGTCCACACTAAGCTGCGTTCGTGTAAATGCCTTCCCCGTGTCGGGATCCAGGACGGTGACGGCGGAGAATCCCCGCGGCTCTTTAAGCCTTTGGTTGAGGATGCGTCTGTGGTCGAAGTATTTCACCCCAGAGTAAATGCCAAAAGCCGTGAGAATTATTGCGGTGAAAACCAAGATCACGGCAAATGCCGCGGCCGCTTTTTTTACCCTCTCGTCGGCGAAATCCAGGATGGCTTTTATGCCGGTCTTTTTGTGTCTGTGCCTGCGGCGCCGGACTGCTCCTGGGTGGGAGGAATGTGACGAGCGGCGTATTTTATGCGTTTCGCCCCCGTGTTCTTTCAGTCCTGTTTCGCCAGAAGGGGATTCGGGGGTGCCATGTGCCGTAATTTTGGCATGGGAGTAGGGTTTATTTTTCTGGCGCGGTGTTCGCCGTAAATTGACAGTATCAGTTAAAGCCTTCAGAAAATCCACCCCCGTCATGCCGGGCGGCGGCGAGCGCAATTCTTCAGAAAGCTTTATGAGCTTTTTTACTGCGTGTAAACCAGGTCTCCGGGTGTTGCCGACCAGCAGGGCTATGATCTCGCCTGCTTGCGAAAGATCCTTGGCGATGAGTCCAGGGGTCGTCTTTGCCGGCCAGTTGTAGAATCTAAGTTTGGCGATCATGCCGGAATGGCGGTGGACGCGGTCCAGGAAAACCGTATCCGGCGTGATGTCGCCGGCATGCGCGCCGTTGGAGTGGAGAAAGGCGAGGGCTTCCGCCAGATCGCCTATGATCAAGTCGCGGTCTTCCAGCGCCAAGTCTCCTCCGCAGCCGTTCAGCATGGATCGGAGGGTAGGGAAGCAGCGACTGCCTTCGCCGTCAGCCAATTCGCCTTCTACCGGTTCTCCGGCGTCGTCTGTCCCCATTGTCGCGGTATGCTGCGCGGGGACGCCCCCGCCGTGTCCCGAACGCAGCCATATCACCCCGTTGTCGTCGCCGCATGCGAAATAAGGAACGAGGCACGGATGGCGCAGCGCGGAGCTGCGGCGCAGGATTTCGGCGAAATCCTCGTGTGAGAGTTCAAACGGACCGCCGAAAGAGACGTTGATATCGTACAAATGGTTCGTGGAGCCGAACAGGATGGAGTAGCGGTCGCCTATGGGGTCGCGCGAGAGGAACGTCTTGACGGTCTGATTCCCTATTTTGAACTTACTGGGGATTTTGCCTTCCGGGAAGGCACAACTTCGCACTGCGGCATTGCAGGGATTGCCTGGTGATGATGCGTCGTTCCTCATAATTCGTTTTTTTGCTGTTTACGGGCACTGATTATATCATGACCTGAGGTGGATGACAAACGTGCACGTCACAGATGCGGGATGAGCGGCTTGTATTTTTCGATTAGTGAGGCATTCCATTCGTCTCCTCCATCAATGTTCGCCGATTTGTAGAATTCGACGTCGGCTCCCCGCTCGTGAAGAATCTCGGAAACGCGGCATACGACGGCCTGCAGCAACGCCGNNNGGCCTGCAGCAACGCCGCTCCGACAGCCGTGGATGTGGGCCCCGCGCGCATGCCATCCGGCGCCTCATAAATGGCGTCGCCCGGTACACCGAAGTTGTCCAATACGATGTCTGCAACTTCATACAAGCGCTTGCCAAGCGCGTTACGCGGGGAGACAGACGATGAATGTCGCATGCTTGTCAGCGCGATCGCAACCGCCCCTATAGCGCGTGCCTCCGCCGCCATCTCAACGGGAGCGGCGTTCCTCCCCGAGTTGGAGCATACCACGACCACATCGCCTTTTTTCACGCCGTATTTGACGATCAACTCCCGCGCCTTTCCATCAAGCCGCTCCAATTCGGAACCTTCGGCCGCCTCTTTGTGCAGCATGAGATTTTCATCGAGTATCGGGCAAAGACTTGCAAGTCCGCCGGCACGGTAGAAAAGCTCCAGCGAAAGCAGATGCCCGTGTCCTGTGCCGAAGGTGTAAACCATGCGGTTTTCTGCAAGCGCTCCGGCCATCGCCCGCGCCGCCTTCTCAAGCGCCGCGCTCTGTTCCGTGAACGCCTTGTCCATTATTTTGGAGAGCGCTTTCCAGTATGTTTCGATTGCATTCATTTCCCAAACACCTCTTTGTATGTGGCATTCACTGCTTCTTCCACTGCCGAATTGAGTTCCCCTCGCATTTTGAATCCGTAAAGCATTGCGCCGACGGCAGGAGATACGCCCAGCACCCGTGTTGACGACCCAGGCGCTTGTTTCGCGAGCGCCGCGGCGAAGATGTTTCTCATGAATTTGCTGTTTTCGAAAACTCCGCCGTAGAGCCAGAAGATTTGTCCTTCCGCTGCGAAGGCCGTCGCGGCGGCGATCTTCGCGAGTTCGTCCATGTTGCGCTCGATCAGAGCAATGGCTGTTGTATCGCCGGTTGTGGCGCATTTCTCCACGCGTGGCGAGAATCGCGCCAGCATTGAGGCGTCCATTCCCGGCCCGTAGATTTTCTCGATGAGCGACCGTGGCTCGTCGGCTCCGAAGAAGGCAAGAACCTCTTCGCAAAGCGCCGTGGGTGCCGCGATTCCGTCCCATGCCGCCGTAGCCGCGCGAAGGGCGTCCACTGCGATCTTGTGCCCACTGCCGGCATCTCCAGCCAAGACCCCCCATCCGCCGCCCACGCGCACGTTGCCAAGGGCGTCTGCCGACTGCACCATGGAACCAGTGCCGCATATCACGATCGTCCCTTTGCGGCCAAGCGTTGCGGCATAAAGCGCGGCGTTGGTGTCGGAGTCCATGATCAGCTTCGAAGCAGGAAACGCTTCGCCTGCGAACTCCTTGAGTGTTCCCGCAGTGGCGGGGCCGTCGAGCGCCGACATACCAACAGATAAAAACCGGAACGCTTCTGCGCCACAGGTCTTGAGGAGTTCGTCAACCACCCCCTTCAACCGCCGCCGTGCCTCATCCATTCCGATGTTGTTGTAGTTGATTCCGCCGCCAATAGCCACGGCCAGCAGACGCCCGTCCCGCGCCGCTGCCACAGCCGTGGTGCGGCTTCCACCGCCATCGACCCCTATTGCGATTTCATCACTCACCGCCGGCCTCACTTGGCATTGGCGAGGGCGACTTCATTAAAATCTCCTGCGATCTTCTCAACGTGCACATCCGTTCCGAGCAGAATTCGTCCGGGGAGCCAGACGGAGCTTTCCGCCCACATTTCCGCATTGGGCGGCAGTTCGCCTTCCGCAAAAGCCCGCCCAGTGCTCTTCGTGTAGCTATCGCTCTTGAGCATATCCATGCGGCAAAGCGCCTCAAACCCGGTCGTGGCCGGTGTGCCACGGGCGTTAAGTGAGTACACGAAGCCGTTCCTGTCGCAATCAAGTTGTTTAAGATTGAGTCTGACCCCGAATGAATGGAATGCGTTTGTGGAAACGTGCTCATCGCAATTGCGCAAGACTATCGCGTCTATGCCCCGCAGCATTTTCTCCAGTGCTTCGGCGTTGCGGTTTCTAGTGGCGTTCTGCGCTTCTAGGCGATCCATCTGGGCGTCAAGTATCGCAGCTTCCCATTCGGCCATGCGCCCGTTGGTGCCCATGAGCACTGTGCCGCCGAATTCTGAGCTTCCAGCAAGCGCACGTCCAGAAGTGTGCAGATGCCAGCACTCGGCGTAGAGTTCGTAAGAGTCCGTCACTATGATTCCACCTTCGCCGCAGGTCATGTTCATGCCGCCGCCGAAGCTGAATACGGCGCCATCACCAAGAGAACCCGCGCGACGTCCACCGTATGCCGCGCCATGCGCATGCGAGCAGTCTTCGAACAGGAAGAGGGAATGGCGCTTCGCCACTTCGGCAAGGGCCACCATGTCGCACGGCATCCCTCCGAGATGCACTGCGATTATTGCGCGCGTCTTGGATGTGATCAGCCGCTCGGCCGCGGCGGGCGACAGACAGGCGTCGCTCTCGCCAACGTCTGCGAACACCGGCACCGCGCCAGTAAGCGCGACCGCCGCCGCCGTGGGGGGGCATGCATACGCAGGCACGACAACCTCGTCGCCGAACCCAATTCCCGCGCCGCCGAGGAGTATTTGCATGGCCTGCGTTCCCGAATTCACGGGGATTGCATGGGCCGCTCCAACGTATTCCGCAAACCGCCTGGCAAACTCCATGGCCATGGGCCCGAGAGTCCCCCAATTCCGGTTCTGGAGCGCCCTCATTAGGTTGTTGCGCTCGTGTTCGTCCCACTGAGGCCATTCGGGAAATACGACAGCACGGTTTTTCGAAACATTTTGCATATTGCCCCGCTTGATCATGCAAACTCCTTTGCCAGTTGTTCCGCATTGGCTTCCACTTTAAAAATCGCCTCGGCGATCCGTTCGGTGTCCTCTTTTTCGCCGAGCAGCGTGGAGTGGTAGAACCAGCATCCTTCGCTGTGCGCTACTATTTCGTTGCCTGGCATTTCCTCTGGCTTTGTTGTGAATTTCCGTCCGGTCTTTTTCAAGAACTCGTCCGAGTGTATGAACTTCATTGTGTAGATCGGTTCGATGTATCCAGGGCCGCCGGAACAGACGTTCTCAGCGTTGAGAGCTTTGAAAAACTGCTGACGAGTAAGTCCGTGCAGCTTTTCCGAGTGGTAACGGAAGGTGAAAACATGGCAAGAGTTCATTGTAATCCTGTCATCGTGCTTGAGTGGCTCAAGAAACCCAGTTTGGCGGAATGCGTCTTCGATAATCTCCTTGTTGCGGTAGCGGCGCTTGTTGTCGCCGTCGAGTCTTCGGAGCTGCGCGCGCAGCATTGCGCACTGCCATTCGGCCAGCCGTGCGTTTGTGCCGAGCTGCGATACGACGCCGCCTGCGCGGCCGTTGTCGTGCAGACACAGAAGTCTTTCGTAGAGTTCCGAATCGTTCGTCGTGATAATCCCGCCTTCCCCCGAGCTTATGTTCTTGGACGCCTGGCAACTGAACGCGCCGGCAATTCCGTAACTGCCGACTTTTGTGGCCTTCCACTCTGAGCCGTGCGCATGCGACGCATCCTCGACAAGTGGGATGCCGAGTCTGTTGGAAATCTCGAGAAGGGCGTCGAGGTCGGCAGGACGCCCTCCCATGTGGACTGCCATGATCGCGCGGGTCCTGTCAGTGACCGCCCGCTCGCACGATTCCGGCGAAAGATTCTGCGTCTCGGGATCGGTGTCGGCAAACACCGGGAAGGCGCCGGTGTTCACTATCGCGTGGACGCTGGCCACGAAAGTGTATGGCGACACTACCACTTCGTCGCCGCGTCCTATGCCGAGCGCTCGCAGAATCATCTCAAGGCACACCGTGCCGTTGATCACTGGCAAGGCGTGTTTCGTTCCGCAGTACTCCGCGAACTCGCGCGACAGAGCGTGCTTCTGATCCCCGTCGGCGCCCCATTTCCCGGATTCCAGCACTTCAAGCAACGCCTTCTCCTCAAGCTCACCAGGGACGGGCCACTTGATGAATTCAGGTATTTTTTTGTTTATGGGCTCTCCGCCCAATATAGCAAGTCTTTTCATTCCCGTAATTGCTTTGTTTGTTACTCCATCTGCCAGCCAGTGGCTTGGATGACGTCAGAGACGGCATGCAGAAAATTATATTCGATATCGGTGGTTTTGTGATCGTGCGTCACAACCGTCTTGCAGGCCTCCATCAATTCTTGTTTAGCGGTTGGTGGGAGGCGGACGAGCGCGGTGAGGGATGCGTCGAAACGGCCGAGATTGTTGAAGTCCGGCAGGTCGGCGAACGACATCGCACCGAACGTATTCTCCAGGCGCGCCGCGCCAGCTTGCCACGCCTTTTCGGCGGCGTTGCGGTCTGGAGTGCCGAAATGCGCAAGGACGTGCATGACGAACGCGGCTTCGCCAGCCAGTGATGTGGGCGGGACGGCTTTGGCGCGCGCTGCTGAAATGTCAGGCATAAGGCGCGACTTGAAGAGACGGACGCATGCGAACTCGAAGGCGTCGATGCGCGCGTCCGCGTAGACAAGCTTGTCAAGTAGATCAGAGATGATCGCAATGTCGCGCTTCGGGAGCACGCGGAGAGTGTTGACGGCCATTTCGCATTCAACGCGCTTGGCCCGGACGTCGAGACCGGAGAGGTGTTCGCTCCAAGGCCCAAGCGATGCGGCGAGCTCCTCGCCGTAGGCGGTGCGGATGATTCCCGTTTGTTTTGCGCGGGTGTCGCCGTCGCTTGCGAGCAACGAGGCGAACAAGCATGCGCTGGCACCTTCGGCCGTGCGGATCGCGTCCGGAACGTCGGCGGGGTTTTGCGTGGCGGCTTTGCCAAGGCTCGCCTGCGCTTGCGCTTCCGTCTGCCTGGGTTGCGCAGCGGAGCCATCGGTGTCGAGCACGCCTGCACCGTTCAGGATCGCGCCAGCCATGATGGCAGAGTGGAGCGTGGCCTCCTCGACGCGCTCTTCGGACGTCTCTATATCCCTGGCTCTGCGGCGAGCTATGGTTTTGACGTAGTCGGAGTAGTCGCCGTTGAAGGTCGGGTCGATTTCGCGGATGCGTTTTTCGAGTGGTGGATGGGTGGCGAAGAGTTGAGAAGAGAGGCCGGATGCAAAGAGCATGTGTGAGACTTCTGACGCATGCGCGTTCGAGAGCAGGCCCTTGCGCGAGGATGCGCCGATGATCTTGAGGGCGTTCGCCATACCGACAGGGTTGCGTGTGAACTGGATGGACGACGCGTCGGCCAGATCCTCCCGCTGGCGCGAAATCGCCGCCTGCATGATGCGCGCGCCCAAGACGCCGATCGATCCTATGAGCCAAACCGCAGCACCGAAAAGCATGAATGCCAGGATAATAATAAACGTGTTGTCTTTTTTGTTGCGGCGTCCCATGCGCGGCGTGCGCATCGCCTCAAGGCTGATCCGCAATATGATGCTGCCTATCATCGAAATGCAGAGTATCCCGAACAGAACGCCAACGGCCTTAATGTTGAGGCGCATGTCGCCGTTCAGGATGTGGCTGAACTCGTGCCCGATGACCGATTGGAGCTCTTCGCGGTTGAAAAGCACAAGCGCGCCTTTCGTGACGGCGACCGCGGCGTCGTTCGGCGAATAGCCGGCCGCAAAGGCGTTGATGCCGTCCTCGTCGTCCATGATAAACACGCGCGGCGCAGGCACGCCCGATGCGAGGGCGATCTCCTCAACGACGTTGAGCAGGCGGCGCTCCCGGTTGTCGCGCGTGTTTGGCAACACCTCGCGCGCGCCCATGGACAGGGCGACCGCCGGGCCGCCCTCCTGAAGCTGTGCAGCTTTGTATAGCGTGGCCAGAAGGATCACCGCGCACGTAATGCCTATGGACCACGGAATGATCCCGGGGTTTGAGAATACCTCGGCGAACTCTGGCACCTGTTCCGCGCTATCTGTCCCGAACGCGGAAAATGCGAAAATCAGCATCGACGCCGCGAAGTGGATGCACGCCACCACGGCGACGACGAACAGCACATAAACCACTATGAGCCTTCGTGTCGCCTTTCGGGCTTGTTCCTGTCGTTCGAAGAAGTCCATCTTAGCGGGCGCGCTCTTCGCGGCGTGCTGCTAGAACTGTACCTTGGGTGCGTTACGCTCGGTGGCGTCATCGACCTCGAACAGCTTGGCTTCGGTAAAGCCGAACATCCCGGCGAATAGGTTGTTGGGGAACACCTCGCGCTTAGTGTTGTACGCCATAACCGCGTCGTTGTATGCCTGACGCGCGAAGGACACCTTGTTTTCGGTGGAAGTGAGCTCCTCCTGAAGCGCCATCATGTTTTCATTCGCCTTCAGTTCGGGGTAGCGTTCAACCACCACCATGAGGCGGGCCATTGCGCCCTTGAGAGCGCCTTCCGCAGATGAGAGCTGCCCCATCGCGGAGGGGTCGCCCGGCGATGCGCTCGCGGCCGCGGCGGCGGTTGCCGCTATATTTCGGGCCTTGATCACGGCCTCGAGCGTTTCGCGCTCGTGCTTCATGTAACCCTTGACCGATTCCACCAAGTTTGGGATGAGGTCGTAGCGGCGTTTCAGCTGGACGTCGATTTGCGAAAACGCGTTTTTGTAGCGGTTGCGCAGCGTGACGAGGGAATTGTAAATGCCGATGACCGCGAGTGCGATGCCTACTATAACAACGAGAATTATGATCCACGTCGGGTTCATCGACTGCGATGTCTGTGTTTCGGCCTGAGCTATAAAGGTCAACAAAATTTGATCCATGGCGTATCCTTCTTTCTTCTTTCCGTTTGTGGAGGTTGCTGTTTTTGGCTGCCGCGTTTTGCGTCTGCCGCAACGCCGCGTATTCTAGCACATCTGTCCTGAGTGGGACAAGCAAAAGGGTTTAGGGCAAGGGGACCTTACTAACATAATGTCGTTTTCATTGGACTTAATTAGTTGTCTTTGTTTAGAATAAAAGGCATCTTGGCTATGTGTTGCCTAGGCGTTAGACGCGGGAGTAATAACAGAGAGGAATTTGTATGATCAATGGCATGGCTCATATTTGTCTTTCAGTGGAAAACCTTGACGTCATGGAGGAGTTCTACGTAAAGAAGCTTGGACTTTCACACGCGTTTGATTTCAAGGGAAAGAACGGTGAACGGGTAGGCGCGTATATCCGTATCGGTAACCGCGCTTTTCTTGAGATGTTCATAGGCCGAAAAAAAGCCGACAGCCAGATTGAAGGCCTGGCTTACCGGCATGTGTGTCTCGAAGTTGACGATCTGTCCGATACGGTCGCTGCCATCCGCTCACACGGTGTCGAGGTCTCAGAGCCCATGTTGGGAAGCGACAACTCCTGGCAGGCATGGATCACCGACCCCGAAGGCAACCGCATCGAACTCCATCAGTACACTCCTGAGAGCTGGCAATATCCATTTTTGTAATGAGCCTTAGCGTTTGCGCAAGCCGTTGACGGGGCGGGGAGGCAAGCCGCGGTGAGTCGATCCGCCGCCCATGCCGACGGGCGAACCACGGTGCGTGGACGCGCGCGGTGGCGGAGGTGGCGGATTACGAACCGGCGCCGGTCTGTAATGGCTAGGACCCCTGTGGGCGTCATGCCTGTAGTGGACCGGTGGGTTGTAGTGGCGGGGATGGTAGTGTGGAGGTCTGCCATAGTAGCGGCTTGAGCCTCCGATATATACAGGGAACGGATCGTATATGAACCGCGAAGGGGATCTGTAGATCACGGTTTCCTGGACAACCGGTTGCGTGTAGACGACGGGTTGCTGGTAGACGACGGGTTGCTGGACGACGACGGGTTGTTGGACGACGACGGGCTGCTGGTAGACGGCAGGCGGCGGCGTGTATGCCACTGGCTGTTGAACGACCTCCTGATACTGAACTTGTTCTGGTTCTTCGGTTGTCGTGGTGGTTGTTGTAACGGTTGTCAAATTCGTGTGTTCACCTGCCGGCAACGCCGCCGTCTCAACCCGCTCTTCGACCGTGGTGGTTGTTGTGGTCGTTTGGCGACCAACGGGCATTGGTTCGCCTACAACCTGAACCGCCGCCGGATTGGGTTGCACAACCTGCACCTGCGGGTATACGACCTGGGCGGTCTGATAGACTGGAGCAGGGGACTGAACCACCACAGGGGCGGATTGATAGCTGTAAACGACTTCGCGGGAGGGTTCCGATGCGGCGGCTGCCACAAGCCCCACGCCGAGTCCCACTGCGAGCCCCGTGATAACCGCGCCTGCCGTGCTCCCATGGCCATGGCGCGCGCTTGCGGTGTTGGGTATTGCCGCCACGGCAACCGCCGCAATGCATGCAATCGTTGTTAGTGTTTTTTTCATAATATTCCTCCTGTCCTTTATGCCTCCCCCGTTGGGGCGGGTTCTTTGACCCGCATCCTTTAGACGCTAGACGGGGTCTGATTATTCTATCCCGATGAACCTTTTTTCATATTATGAACCCTTGTTCATCAAGTCGAGCAAAAGAAGCAACGGGAGTTTCCACATTTTTCAGCCCCCTTAACCAGGGTGGTTTTCCCCGCAGTGGAACAAGGCCTCTAAAACATGAGCCTCATCGCTTATGGCGGGTCTTGCGGAGAACTGCCTGGGAGTCATAAGAAGGTGTCTGCACCGGTGGCGGTGTTGCCTTGCTTGTGCCACGTGTCCAGCGAACGTTGGCGAGCGCATCGGAGTTAAAAACCGCGTCTGTTAAGCGCCTGGCAAGAGCTTTGCGTCGTCGCGACTTCCCGTGAATCAACGTTTGGTGTTACACCCCGCCAGTTTAGCGCGTTACAGCGTGGAAAGCCACTTTTTCACTTTCTGGCCCACGGATTTTAAAGCAAAACGCATGCCCACAGCGCAGATCGTGGAAAATTGGGAAAAAAATGCTTTCTGTCGCGGCCTTCGCGGCTCGCCCGAAACCGTAACATAAAAGCCAAAGCCTTGTCCTAAAAAAGCTGGGGCAAACGTCCTAGATCCAAGCTGTTTTCCTGACTTTGTTACTGAAACGTTCAAATTGTAGTCATGATACAGCATTTTTCGCGCCGAAATAACGGAAATCCAAAAAATTCTCTTTACCCCGGCACTTGCAAGAGTATATAATCGATGTTGTTTGCGGGAGCCGTCGTTGTTTCAGACGTTGATGCCCGGCATGTGTTTCAATCAGACGAATTTTAACAAATAGAAGATGCGACAGGATTATTTTGGCAAGATTGCGGGGGAATTGGGGCTGCGCGAGGCGCAGGTCGGAGCGGTTGCGGCGTTGCTTGATGACGGTGCGACGGTTCCATTCATAGCGCGATACCGCAAGGAGGCGACGGGCGAGCTGGACGAGGTTCAGATCATGGCGGTGCGAGACAATCTGGCGCGGTTGAAGGAGCTGGACGACCGCAGGGAGGCCATCATGGCCTCGTTGACGGAGCGCGGACTTCTGACGGACGAACTCGCCGGGAAGATCGGCGCGGCGGAGACCATGGCGTCGCTTGAAGACATATATCTCCCCTTCCGCCCAAAGCGCCGCACCCGCGCGATGATCGCGAAGGAGCGTGGGTTGGAGCCGCTGGCGGACTTGATTTTCGCTCAAGTGGACGCAATTGCCGCCGAGGAAGCGGCGGCCACATACGTCAATGCGGAGAAGGAAGTTCCGGATGTTGAGGCGGCGCTTTCAGGCGCGCGCGATATCATCGCGGAACGGGTCAACGAGGATGCGGAGGCGCGATCCGAGATCCGCGAATATTTTGCAAGGGCGGCCATGGTCATTTCGAAAGTGGTGCCGGGCAAGGAAGAGGAAGGCGCGAAATTCCGAGACTACTTCGACTGCTCCGATCCTCTCTCGGGGATGCCCGGGCACAGATTGCTTGCACTGATGCGTGGCGAGCGAGAGGGTGTGTTGTCGCTTTCTGTGCGGCCTGACAAGGAAGAGGCTGTTGAGAAGCTAAAGGCTCGGTTCGTAAAAGGCAAGTCGCCCTTTTCCGATCAGGTGGCGCAGGCGGTTGATGCTGCCTATACTCGCATGATGGCGGCTTCAATGGAGGTTGAGACGCGAGCGACGGTCGTGATGCGAGCGGACGAGGAGGCGATCGGCGTTTTTGCCGCCAACCTGCGCGAATTGCTCATGGCACCGCCCCTTGGGCGAAAGAGCGTTCTCGCGATAGACCCCGGGATCAGGACGGGCTGCAAAGTCGTGTGCCTGGATGCACAAGGCAAGTTGCTGTACGATTGCGTTGTGCAGCTGTCGCAATCTGACGCTTTGCGGCGCGAGGCCGCGGGCATGATCGTGGCGCTCTGCAAGAGGCACAGAATCGAGGCCATCGCGATTGGCAACGGGACGTACGGGCGCGAGACCATGGACTTCGTGCGTTCTCTGGAATTGCCTGAGGGGACAATCGTGACGTTCGTGAATGAGAGCGGTGCGTCGATATATTCGGCGTCTGAGGCCGCGCGCGAGGAATTCGCAGACAAGGACATAACGGTGCGCGGCGGCGTCTCGATAGGGCGGCGTCTCATGGATCCCCTGGCGGAACTCGTGAAAATAGACCCCAAGTCAATCGGTGTCGGGCAGTACCAGCACGATGTGGATCAGTCGCTTCTAAAGCGTGGGCTGGACGGCGTGGTGGAGTCGTGTGTGAACTCCGTGGGCGTGGAGTTGAACACGGCGAGCAAGCAGTTGTTGACGTATGTGTCAGGCCTCGGGCCTTCGCTGGCCGAAAACATTGTGAAGCACCGCGACGCGAACGGCCCGTTCAAGTCGCGCCAGGATCTTAAAAAAGTGGCGCGTCTCGGCCCGAAGGCGTTCGAGCAATGCGCCGGGTTCCTGCGCATATCCGACGGCGAGAATCCACTTGATGCGAGCGCGGTTCATCCGGAACGCTATGCGGTTGTGGAAAAGATGGCGGCCGACGCGGGACACGGCGTAGGCGAGCTGATGCGCGATTCGAAGCTCGTCTCCAAGATAAAAATTGAAGCGTATGTTGACGACGAACTGGGGCTGCCGACGCTGCGCGACATCATGGCGGAGCTGGTCAAGCCCGGGCGCGATCCGCGCAAGGAATTCGAGGCATTCAGCTTTGCAGAGGGTGTGACGAAGCTGGAGGATCTGCATCCGGGGATGAAGCTGCCGGGGGTGGTTACGAACGTGACTAACTTCGGCGCCTTTGTCGATGTGGGCGTGCATCAGGACGGGCTTGTTCACATAAGCGAGTTGAGCGACAAGTTTGTATCCGACCCCGCGACGGTTGTCAAGGCCGGGCAAAAGGTGCATGTGACAGTCAAGGATGTCGATTTGCAGCGCCAGCGCATAGCACTTTCCATGAAGAGCGGCACGACGGGGGAGCGTCAGCACGGCAGGCGCGGCGAAAAGCAGCGTGATCTACCGACGCAAGGGTTGCGCGACGGCAGAGACAGAGGCCGGGGCGGGCGCGCGCCTGCGTCCAAGGGCGGTTTCAACAGTGCGCTCAACGACGCGTTTGCCAAGTGGAACCAATAGAGCCCGAATTTTATCGCAAGGACGAAATAAAGGATAGTCGCAACGAGGTTATGAAAGGGCAACAATAGACAATGGCGGGTACCGGGATGGGTTTGGCGCAGCAGATGCGCCAAAAACAGGTGCTTGCACCGCAGATTAGACAGTCGCTTGAAGTTTTGCAACTTCAAGTGCAGGATCTATGCGCCCTTGCTAATCAGGAGTTGCAGAGAAATCCGGCGCTCGAGGAAGTGAGCGTGGAGAAGACCTCAGTTGATGAAGAGCGCGAGAAGTTCGAAAAAGAGGACTACGCTGGCGATGACGGGAAAATGAACGGCAGCGAAGAGCTTGAAGAAAACGACGGCGAAGCCCATTCGAGCGGCGAAGAGTATGTTTACGGCGAAGAACTAATGCGCGTCGCCGTGGCGGAAGAATCTGGCGTTGGTCCGGAAAGCGCGGCAGAGAGCCATGACACCTATGAGGCGGTGCCGCGCGAAGAAGCAGTGGAACACGACGTCGCGCATGACGAGGCGGCGGGGTCTGAGGAGACGGCCCCAGAAAGCGGCTTTGAAGTACTGGCAAAGCTCGATGATTACAATTACCTCTACCAGGAGGGCGGCAACAACGAATACAACCCCGATCTGGAGGAAAGGCGCCAGTTCTTGTTCGATTCGATCGAGGTCCATGAAACGCTTCAGGAGCACCTCCTTAAACAGCTGGATCTTTCCGGACTGGATGGCGTGGACGCCCTCGTGGCCGAGCAGATAATCGGCAGCATTTCCGACGACGGATATTTGCGAACCCCACTGGCGGACATCGCGCAGGTGGTTCCCGGAGCCAGCATCGAGATATGCGGGCGTGTGCTTTCGGTTGTGCAGGATTTCGATCCCGTGGGTGTCGGGGCGCGTGATCTGCGCGAGTGCCTCTTGTTGCAAGTTCGCAATTCGCCGTTGGAGGGAACGCTCGCCGAGAAAATTGCGCACGACCATCTCGACCTGGTGGCGTTGAACAGGATAGGCGACGTAGCTAAGGAGACCGGTGTGTCGCGCCGGGAAGTGGAGGCCGCGATCCGGGACCTGGCGCGCCTCGAGCCGCGACCGGGATCAAAATTCGACAGAACTGCGCCGACTTACATCGTGCCGGAAGTTGAGGTGCGCAAAGTCGACGGACGCTACAAGGCGTTTGTGGAAGAGGCGACCATACCGCACCTGCGCATATCGCCCCGTTATGCAAGGATGCTGAAGTCGGAGGATGCCTCGGACGAAACCCGCGAGTATCTTCAGGAAAAAATCCGGTCGGGGATGAACCTTATAAAAAGCATAGAGCAGCGGCAGGAGACGATCCTCAACGTGTCGCAGAAGATCGTGGATGCGCAGCAGGAATTTTTCGACAAAGGCGTGGTGGCGCTCAAGCCGCTCGTCATGGCGGAAATCGCCGAACAGGTGGGCGTGCATGAAACGACTGTCAGCCGCACGGTTTCGAACAAGTACATGCGGTCGCCCCAGGGCATCCACGAACTTAAATATTTCTTTACAAACGGCATACCCACCGACAACGGCGTGGACGTCTCAAGCAAGCATGTTAAGGCGCTGATCAAGAACATGGTGGACAATGAGGATCCCGAAAAGCCTCTAGCGGATCAGGACATCGAGCGCAGACTCGCCGATCTGGGGATCAACATCGCCCGCCGCACCATCGCGAAGTATCGAGGGGCAATGAAGATCGCCGCCTCGCACATAAGGCGGGTGCAGTGAGATAGACCTGCGGCGTCGGGCATGTGTTATGCGAGGCCTTTTTGGCGCAGGAGCGCGGTTGGGTCGGGTTCGCGGCCGCGGAAGGCTTTGAAGACTTCCATCGGTTTCCGTGATCCGCCGAGCGCGAG
>JALHHX010000054.1:0-13083 GCA_022837245.1 Lentisphaerota bacterium | reverse complement strand
CGAGGGATGCGATGCTCTCCGGATTGTCCAGCCCCGCCTCTTCAAACGCGCCGAACGCGTCGGCTGCAAGGACGTCCGACCACATATAGCTGTAGTAGCCGGCGGCGTATCCGCCCGCGAAGATGTGGGAGAAGCTGCAGAGAAAGCGGTCTTCAGGCAGAGGCGGCGTCACTGCGAAACGATCGGTGGCGGCCTTGGCGGCATCTCCCGGAGTTTTAAACTCATCGGACGGATATTTTGTGTGCAGATCCATGTCCATGAGCGCGAACGAAAGCTGGCGGGCGGTCTGCGTGGCAGCCATGTGTTTTCCGGAATTGTGGATCCGTTCGAGGATGGCGTCGTCGAGTTTGGCACCGGTGTCGACGTGTGAGGAGAGAGCCTTGAGAACTTCGGGGCGCATGCTCCAGTTTTCAAGAAACTGGCTTGCGACCTCGACGGCGTCCCACTCGATGTTGTTGATGCCGGATGCCTGCGGGATGTCCACCTTCGTCAGAATATGCTGCATGACGTGTCCGAATTCGTGGAATAGCGTGTTGATCTCGCCGGGGGTCATGCACGATGGCTTGCCGCCTGCGGGGAACGCCTGGTTGCATACTATCAAAGCGATTGGGAGCTTGACGGTGCCATCTGGCATTTTCCCGCGCGTCTGCAGATCGTTCATCCAGGCACCGCCGCGTTTGCTTTCCGGGCGGCTGTATGGATCTAGGTACAGCCACGCGATAGTCTCGCGGTCGTCGCCGAGCACGCGGAAGAAGCGCACATCCTTGTGCCAGACCGGGGCGATGCCATCGGCAGACTCTACTTTGATGCCGGCGAGTTTCCCGGCGAGTTCGAAAAGCCCGTCGAGGACCTTGGCGAACTGGAAATATGGGCGCAGGTTTTCAGGCGAATATCCGTATAACTCCTCCACCTGGCGGCGGGACCAGTAAGCCTGGTCCCAGTTGCTCAGGCGGTCTTCATTGAAGCCACGTGCATGGGCGAATTCGAGAAGGGTCTGCATCTCTTCACGTGCCTTCGGCATGGCGGCGTCGCCGATCATGTCGATCATGTCGTATACGGCGTCAGCATTCTCCGCCATCTTCGATGCGAGGCTCATCTCGGCGTAGTCTTCGTAGCCGACCATACTTGCCAGCTTGCGGCGAAGCGCAAGTATATCCACGATGATTGAGCAGTTGTCTGTTTCGCCTTCCGACGCGCGGGTTATGTTCGCCCTGTATAGTTTTTCGCGGAGATCACGCCGTTCGGAGTACTGCATGAAAGGGCCGTAGACAGCGTGCTCCAGCGTGACGCGCCATGGGCCGTCTTCGGCAGAGGCGCCTGCCTCGCCCGCTTCGCGCGCCGACTGCGCGCATGCTTCGAGTAGGGTGGGGGGGAGGCCGTCAGTTTCGGCGCGGTCGCACAGCATTATGGAAAACGCCTTCGTGGCGTCGAGTACATTGTTCGTGAACTTCATCCCGAGCTGCGAGAGCTTCTCGATGCAGGCGTTGAACTCCTCCCTTGCCCCTGCCTCCAATCCTACGCCGCTGTTTCTCGCATCGCGCAGGGAGTTTTCCACCACGCGCTTCCGGCCGGCATCGAGCGAATCGAATTCCGGCGAATCGCGCAGAGCAAGGAGCGATTTGTAGAGCGGGTCGCTTTGCGAAACACGTATAGAGAAGGCGATTACTTCGGGCAGCAGCGTTTCCTCGGCTTCGCGCCATTGCTTACTGTTGCACACGCTGATCAGGTGCGACACCACCCCCCATGCGCGCCATAGCGGGTGTGTGGCGCTGCGCAGCGCGTCGATGCGGCCGTCCCACGTGGGTTCGCAGCCGGACTCCAGGGCGGCAACGGCCTTTTCGGCGTTTGCAATGTGGGCGCGCAATGCGGGCACCGCGTGCTCCGGGCGGATTCTGTCGAATTCAGGGAATTCCGCCAAGTTGTACAGGGGGTTGTCGTCCAGGCGTTCCATAGTCTGTCGTCTTCCGCGTTGTCGATCAGGTTAGAACGGGCGTCCGTCCATGCGAGGTTGCTGTCTGCGGTACTGGATCTTTGGCGGTTCCAGGAAGAGGGCGTACCATTCATCTCCGAAGTTCGCGTTGCTGAACTCGCGCACCTTGTTGTTGGCGAGGCGGTCGAGATTCCGCTTTAGCGTTTCGTTCTCGTTGGCCTTGCATCCTTTGATGAGCAACGTGTGGGCCTTGTCCGTCATGTCTTTTTTGACGTAGATCCACGACATCAGGGCGTACAGGAGCGCACTTTGGTTGTATTTCAAGCGGGCTGCGGATTTCTGGAAGGTTTTCTCGATCTCGTCCATATCGGCTTTGTTTGAATACAGGCGGGCGAGTTTCATGGCGGCGCTCATAGGGTCGAGGATCAAGCTTCGCGGTAGAAGTTCGTCAACCTTCTTGAAATCCTTCATCTGGTAGTTGAACTGCATTCGCGTTGTATTTAGCTGACGGCCGAACAGGGGCGTCCATTTACAGAATGGTTCAAGGTTGTTGGTGAACTCCAGCGCGTCCGTTAGCACTTTCTTCTGGAGTTTTTCCGTCTCGTCCATGAGCCTTTTGGGGTCGCCGGTGGGGCGGCTCTGGAACTTGTTTATTTTGGTCTGCAGCTGTTTCTGGCCGTTGGTCATGATATCCTGCATTTCCGTCATAATGCGCATTATTTTTTTACGAACAATCCAGTTGATCCCGAACATTGTGGCGCCAAAGGCGAACACGCCCCACAGGATCGACCACCACACGTTGCTGACATCAAACTGCCAGAACCCGAAAAAAACCGCCAAAGAAACCAACATCGCGATAATTATTGAATACATATTGCCTCTTAATTAAATTGAAAACCACGGCCACTTAGCCGCCAAATATCATGGTCTTGAATGTTACCACAAAAACACAGCGGGTTCAAATCGCAATCGGGGCAGGAGTGGGTTAACCATTTCTGACATCTTGCCGGAAACTGCCTTGGTGTCGGTGTTGTGTGCCTGCAGCACACGGGTGCGCGACGGAATACCGCCTTTCCTTGCCGCGAGTAAACCTCTGGAGACGTAGTTCCTGCTACATCACATGGAAAAAAAGGATGCCTTGGAGGCTCTTCAGAAAACAAAACGCGCAGCAAAATCCCCGTGCCTTCGTGGCTTCGTGTGGCACTTCCACGTAGCAAAAACTTCGCGCCTTCGCGTGATGCTTCTAAATATGGGCAATGTTCCGGGGCTTGCGGAGGCCGAAGACGAGGATTATTGCGGAGAGCAGTGAAAGGGCGGAGCCGAGTATGAACGGTGCTGAGTAGTTGACTTTCGTCATGAGAAGACCTGCGATGACGCTTGCGGGGAGAAGCGTGGCTCCGATGATCGTTGAGTGCAGGCCAAGCATCGTGCCCTTGAGGTCGGGAGGCGAAATCTCGGAGATGAAGGCGCGCTCGGCACCGGTCGTGACGGCGGTGTAAAGCCCGTATATCACGAAAGCCGCCAAGATCCATCCTTTGGCAGGTGCCAACGCGAAGAGCAGATATGCCAGGGCGAAAATTGTATAGCCCGCTACGAGCACGCTCTTGCGGCCTATTCTGTCGGAAAGGCCGCCTGCCGGGATCGCCAGCAACGATGACACTGCATTGTACAGGAAGTAAAGCAACAGCACGTCGCTCGTCGAGAACCCGACTTTCGCCGCCTTGAGCAGGAGGAACGAATTTGACGAATTGCCGAGTGTGAAAACGAAGGCGACGACGAGGTATAGCACTAGACGTTTATCCAGGCGTTTTGCTCCTTCTATCAAGGAGACCGGGGTCTTCGCTTTAGCTTTTTCGGGACGCTTCTTTTCGTGGATAAAGAAAAACATCAGAAGAGCGAATACCGCGGGAATCGCGGAACCAAGGAAGATGATCTTGCACGTTCTGATTGTGCCGGATTCCGCGGCAATACCAGAAGGGTTCTCGAATTGGCGCATTATGAGAAATGCGGCGAGGATCCCCAGTGCCGCGCCCGCCATGTCGAGCATTTTATGAAGGCCGAACGAAGAGCCGAGAGCGACGTCCGGGCTGCTTTCGGCCACTAGCGCGTCGCGCGGCGCGGTGCGTATGCCCTTGCCAATGCGGTCGGTCACGCGTGCCAAGAGAACTCCGGGCCAGGATACTGCGAGGATCAACGCGAGCTTGTATAGCAGCGTCGTCGAATAGCCGATGAATGCGATAGGCTTTTTCCGCTGGAATCGGTCGCCAAGATATCCGCTGACCACCTTGAGAAGCGAAGCGGTGCTTTCAGCGATGCCTTCGACCACGCCAACGATGGCGGGCGTCGCCCCAAACACGGCGGTCATGTAAATCGGGATCAGGGGATAAACCATCTCCGTGCTGAGGTCGGCGAAAAGGCTAACCAGCCCCAGCATCACTACATTCCGGGGAATTTGGCGTTTCCTGTCTGTCATTGCTTTCCCCTTAATTTGCCGAAGGCATTTCCGATATCAGCGTTATCCCGGGTGGCTCCTGCGAGGTGGAACGCGGATACTCGACGTCGGGTTCGCCGAACAGCATCACGTAGGCAATGGAGTGTCCTTCTGGGATGCGCAGGAGTTTGCGCGCGTCTTTCTCGAAAAGCTGGAAAACCCAATAGGCGAAACCGCACCACGTGGTGCCCAGCCCGAGGCTCTGCGCCATAGTCTCGAACTGCGCGAGGGCGATGATGGGGTCGATTTCCTTGCAGAGGGAGTCGTCGCGCACCGAGGCGACTATAATGTGCGGTGCGCTTGCAAAGACGATGTCCGCGCCCTGTTCGAGGATTGATCGCCGCATTTTCACCCAGCGGAACGCCGGAGGGAGCGTGTCGGTATGGACCATTTGAAGCAGGGCGGAGCCAATGAAAGAGCGTATCCCGTCCATGGCACCGACGTCGTCGACGACGGAAAAGTGCAGTCCCCTGTCGTTATGCCCCGTGGGTGTCCAACGGAGCATGCCGAGGAGCGCGTCGAGCTTCGATTTGGCGATGGTCTTGTGTTTGTACTGTCTGCATGAGCGTCGGAACTGGTAAAGGGATGCCACTTCCTCTGGTTGTGGCAGAGTCTTGACCGTGCCACAATCCTCCGGGTTTTTGCCAAAGATGGAGACGGCCCCTTCGGGGCACACGGCGAGGCAGTGCTGGCACTTGATGCAGGATTTTTCGCCGAAGCGGGCGACCACTGGCGTGCCGTCGAGCATTGCCAAAGATGCTGAGGGGCAGTCGCGCACGCAAGTTTCGCAGCCCGTGCACTTCCCGGGGTCGACGGTGAAATTCATTTCGCTCATGTTGTCTGCTCTGTGTTGTCTTTCCCAGGCTCGCCGCCGTTGTTTAATTTCTCGAGGCCGTCGCCGATCCAGTGCGTAAGCACGATTACGACAAGCGCGATTGCCAAGTGTTCGACAACGGTGTTCCATGGGCTGACGTTGTTGGATTTAGCAATGGCATAACTGAGCAACGTGAGGATGAACAATCCCCATATGATGCTGGCCACGATTGCCGTCCCCAACGGCAGGAGCACCACCGGGATCACAAACGTGAGCGCGAAAATCGCCTTTGTGAAGAGGGTGGAAAAAGTGGCGCCCCAGACCTGCCTCTGCGTAGCCCCCGGCTCGGCCTCTTTTGAGATGTGCATTCCGAGCGCGTCGGAAAAAGCATCGGCTATGGCGATGGTTATTATACCTTCGAGCACCACGAGTTTGCTGCCGGTGCCGGAGTGTAGGCCGACCATGAGCCCAAGTGTTGTAATTACAGCCGACGTCAAGCCAAACGAGACGCCAGAGCGTAGCCATTCTTTCATTGTGTGTGTCCTTTTCTTCAAGTTTAAGGGCACCGCCCTGACCATAGGCTACACGCGTATTGCCGCGCGGCAAGCTGGTCTTTGAACATCTGTTCAGGCCCTAAGTGTGGGGCGTATGGTAACAGAACACGACTTTGGGCGTCAAACGGATTTAACCATGTTTGGAATTGCGGGAAAACGACGGCGTGTGGTAGAGTGGTGCCTGTATGGAGAGACGACTAAACGTTTTTTTGCGCAGAAGGCGCGGGTTGCGTGGCGCATGGGTTTCTGCGTGCGCCATGATGCTGTTGCTCCCCGCCTGTATGATTTCGGCCGCGTCCACCATTGTCATAAATACGGAAACGGAATACGACTCTGAACGCGGGGATGTGGTGTGGCGCATTTCGAACAGCGGCGACGCGCTTGCCGACAGGGTCTCCATAAGCGCGGTTTTGCCAGACGGCGGCGTTGTGTCTTCTAAAAGCACATTCCTGGATGGCGGCGACAAGATCGACGGGCGGCTGCATGCGCCGCTAGGCGTTGACGGCGGGCGCGGCAAATACACGCTCCCTCTTCTGGTTGAGTACCACGACATCTCTGGCAAAAGTCATTCAACCGTGGCATGGGCGCACCATTGGGTTGGCGAAAAACCGGGCGAGATTGACGACCCAATCAGTGCGAACCTCGCGCCGCCCGTTGAAAGCGGTTTTCTGGAGGTGGGGACGGGGGCAGGGGGACGCGGCACTCTGTCTCTCATGGCGATGCCGTTTGCGGACGTGGATGTGGAGGCCCGCCTCCGGCTGCTCCTTCCAAGCGGGATCAAGTTGGAGGAGGGAGTTCCAGAGACGGTGCGGATTCCCGCAAACGATATTGTATTTCTGGAAATTGGAGTGACGAACGCGGCGATAACGAGTCCGGGAATCCTGCCGGCGGCCGCGATCCTTGAATTCACAACGGGGGACGGGAGGCATAATTCGGTCGAGGCGGTCACGCGCATCCACATGGTCCCGGCCGCGGATTACGGCGCGGAATCGAAGATGCCCCAAAAGTTGCCGATGCAGGTGTTTTCGGTCGTGTTTTTCGTATGGTGCTGTCTTTTCGCATGGCGGTGGCGCTTCGGGCGCCCGTGGCCCAAGGAGACGCCGGCGGCGGCGCTGGCGTGGGTTGACGCGGCAGTTGTGGCAGGGTGCACACTCTACCTCGGATGGCTGCTGAAAGTGCATCTTGTTTTCATGGATACGCTTTGCGTTGGTGGCGACACCCCTGCGCATCATTATTTAATCTCGCACATTGCTGAGACGGGCAAGGTGGTGTCTTGGGCGCCGGGGTGGTGGAGCGGCTTCCCGATGTTCCGCTACTACTTTCCGCTGCCGTACGCGGTAATGGCCGCGCTTTCGCATGTGATCCCGCACAACATTGCGTTCAAGGTCGGTTCCGTGGCTGGTGTTCTGGCTCTGCCTTCATGCCTTTACCTCTCTGGGCGTATTCTCAAGCTGCCGCGTCCGGCATCGGCGATACTGGCATGTCTTTCAATACCTCTTGCTATCGATAATACCCACAGCATGTGGGGAGTGAACGCCTACAGCACGCTGGCGGGGATGATAGCCAACAGTTGGAGTTTCGCCCTTATGGCGCCGGCGATGGCATCGGCCTGCCGCGACGCGCTTGACGTGCGCTTCCGCTGGCGCACCGTCTTCCTGCTATCCGCTATGGTGCTCTCCCACTTCTTCACGTCAATGATGGCGGCTGCTGTATTGGCAGTTATCATGGGGATGATGCTGCTTTGGGAATCGGTCGAAGGGGTTCCTCTTCGCAAGAGCGGATGGTTTGTTCTTTTCCGCACCGGGGTGTGCGTGTTCATGCTTTGCGCCTGGTGGGTGCTTCCGCTCATCGCGTTCCGGGAATGGTCGGTGGATTTTGGCGATCCGTGGGACATCGATTTCATGAAGCAGCTGCCGCCATCGCTGCCGTGGGCGCTCTGTGGCGCGATAGTCTGCGCAGGCATCGCGTTGGTTTTCTCCGGGCGCGAAAAGCGACTCAATCCGTACGTGCCTTCACGCATCTGGATGACCGTCCATTCTGTGCTTCTTATCCTGGCCCTCGCTTTTTTCTACGGCGGAGGGCTCCTGTCGGATGTTTTCGTTAACTGCCGTTTCTGGCCGTTCATCATCTATGCGTTGCTTGTGATATCCGCATTGGCTTTCGAGTTTGCTTCGCGGGTGGCCGGACTTCAAATCTCCGGAACAGTCGTGGCGTTTTGCTTCTGCCTTGTGTTTGCATGGCGGACCGATGGCAATCCGGAGAATCCCGCGTGGTCGAACGCAAACCACGTGCCGTACTGGGCTGCGGCGAACTTCCGCGGAGTTGAGGCGATGCCGGAAGGCCATGTGCTCTACGAAATAGCAGATGCTGTGCGCGGCACGCCGGGGCGCATGTCGCAGGATCTGCATGCAGGTAACGAGCGGCTGGGATCGAGCCGCGTTTTCGAGGCAATGCCGCATCTGGCTGGTAAGCCGATCCTGGAAGGCGGCATTGTGAACTCCGCCCTTGGGTCGCTTGCGGCATACACCGTGCAGGGAGAGGTTTCTGACAGCACCGCCGGCTTCCCGCTTATTGTCAAACCTCGCAGTTTCGACCCCGAGTCAGGACTCCGCCACCTCGAATTCATGGGGGTGCGTCATTTCGTGGCAAGGTCCAGACGCGTCCACGAAGCGTTCGAAGCCGATGAGGGGTGGCGTTTCAAGAAGGAGTTCGGAGGTGGCAAATGGAAGCTCTTCGAAAGCTCCATCGAATCAGCCTCGCCAGTGCGCGTGTGGAATTCACCGCTGCCAGTCTTCGAGATGGAAAACCCGCAGGAGGATCTCCTTGAGTGGATGTACGTGCGCGGTGCCGTCGAAAAGCCGGCCATACTAGTGTCGGATAACAACGCGGCACCTGCGGGGGCGGTGGTGAGAAGCCATGATGCGTACCTAGCCTGGCTTGCGACTGCAAAGACGAACGCACCACCGGAAGCCGGTTGGCTTGACCTCGTATCGCGTCCGTGTGATGACGCGGTAGTCTCGGAGGACGGCACCGTGCGATTCAGCACGGATGCAGTGGGCCAGCCGCATATCGTGACCGCTTCGTACTATCCCGACTGGCGTGCCCGCGGTGCCGGGCGTGTCTATTTCGCAACCCCCGGCTACCTGGCGGTTTTCCCGACTGAGAACAAAGTTGAGCTATACCACGCCAAGAGCTTCTCGCAGCGCGCTGGCGAAATGCTGGGAATAGCGGGACTTATTTGGTTTCTGGGCGCCATGCTGTTTCGTGTGAAACAGAGAAAAAGGGGCTGGGTTCCAGGGGTTGGGTCTTAACTAAGCAAAATGTCCTTCGATGTGTCGATTTTGATCTTCGAGCTCGCCAGGCGGAGTTTGAGGGCGTGTTCAGAGTGGGCGAAGGCCGGATCGATTTCGATATTGTGCAACGGGGCGCCGTCAGCGCCGCGCGGGATCTTCACACCGCATGCTTCAAGCCAGCGTGCCCATTTGGCGACGAGAGCCGCCTTGCAGGTCGCGGGGGAGTCGTTGCCTTCGGCGTTTTTCACGGGCGCGAACTCGTCGGCGCGGTCGAACGCCAGGCAACATGTTGCCTTTGAGTCTGCGAGCGTGTCGAAAATGAACTTCTCGAATTTGTACGCGTTTGGCTTCGACGGCGCCACGGTTTTGCCGTTGTCGCCGCAGTATGGGACTTTTTTAAACGCCAAGTGGATAGGGAGTCCGGCCTTTGCTTCCCTTTTGAGGAATGCGGTGGAGAAGACGTGGATGGCGACGCTCCCGTATTTGTAGCGCAGCTCGCCTGAAGGAGTGCGTTCGTTCTTCTGCTCGGTCGTAAACTCCGTGTATTCAACTATTTCGATTTTGCCGTCACGTTCCACGGCCACTCCGAGGCCTTCCTCGGGGGAGCGTTTCGCGCAGACTTTAATCGATATGTCGGCGAGGTTCTGGAGGTGGAATCCGATGAACGCGGGATCCGCGACTTCCACGAGCGGGTTGTCAACCTGGAAGTAGAAGACGGTTGTGATGCCGCGCTTTTTCATGTCCGCCAAAGCGCCGCTTTTGTCTAACGCCGCGAGGGTGCCTCCGTGGCCGTCAGGGCTTAGAAAGATGCGGGCCGGCTCTTCGAGTATGATTTCCCCTTCCGGAGTGAGGGCGGGCCACATCCCCTGCGAGAAGAAAAAGACATCATTTGCGTTGAGTCCGAAATATGCGTTGTCCTTGAAGAACTTGCGTGTTTCGGCATCGTTCGTCTGGCTGGTCATGACATAGAGTGGGATTGTGCTCCCCCATTCTTTTCCGAGGCCGAGTAGTTTGCGGGCGTGGAAGTAAAAGAGAGGCGCGTTCGAGACGGGGCCGATTGGGTAGCATCCCTTCGGGCCGTCGTAGCCGAGGCGCGAGCCCTGGCCGCCTGCGACGACGATCGCGGCAACACGTCCGTTGCGAATTTCAAAGGAGCCAATGCGTGCGGCGGCGTCATGCGCTTCCCCGTGCAGCTCTGAGACTGGAGCGGGTGTCATCTCGCCCGTCTGCGGGGAGCGGGCTTCGACGTCGCGCTGTTCGAGCAAGTTGCGCATTTTTGCGATGGAGTTGAAATCGAGATCCGAAATCTGCTTCAGGAGACATTCCCTGTCTTCTTCTTTTAGCGAGTCCCAGAACCTGAGGATCTGGGACTGTTCGTGTTGTGCGAGAATTTCAGACGCTTCCTGGTATTGCATGTTGACGGCTCCTTTGTTTGGGTTGTGTTGCGGAACTGCTGATATGCCGCTAGTTTAGCAAACCATGAGGGGAACGGGCAAGACATATAAAAAATCCGTTATTCGTTTACACGCCCATCCCGATCTGTTAAATTAACGCCTGTTTTTTTTGAAAGGGTATCGCTTTATGAAGGAAATGGGCGTGCCGGGAAGACCGGTTCGAATTGGCATAATCGGCCTTGGCGGGAGGGGCCGCGGGCAGCTTTCAACGTTGCTGGGGATGGAGGATGTGGTCGTTCCCGTAGTATGCGACAATTATCCAGATCGCGTGGAGGAGGGGCGCAAGCTCGTGGCGGACAAGCGTGGCGGAGTGATGCCAGACGGCACGACGGACTACCGCGAAGTCGCGGCGCGCGACGACATCGAGGCGGTGGTCGTCATGACATCATGGACAAGCCACATTAAGATCGCCGTGGAATGCCTCAACCAGGGCAAGTGGGTGGCAATGGAGGTTGGCGGAGCCGCCTCGCTCGACGAGTGCTGGTCGCTTGTGCGTGCCAGCGAGAAGAACGGGAAGCACTGCATGATAATCGAGAACTGCTGCTATGGACAGGAGGAGATGGCGATCCTAAACATGGTCAAGAACGGGGTGTTCGGCGAGATCGTCCACTGCCAGGGCGGCTACCAGCACGACCTGCGCGAAGAGATAGGCAATGGTGACGTGAGCCGCCACTACCGCCAGGATAACTTTCTCCATAGAAACGGCGAACTCTACCCCACACACGAAATCGGTCCCATTGCCAAGGAAATCAACCTAAACCGCGGCAACCGCATGCTAACGCTCTGTAGCATGGCCTCGAAAGCAGTAGGCCTGGAGGCATGGCTCAAGGAGCACCGCAAGGACTCGCCACTTGCCGAACGCCGGGTGAACGCCGGGGACATCGTCACCACAATGATAAAATGCGCGAATGGCGAGACGATACTGCTCACTCACGACTGCACTCTTCCGCGCCCTTATTCGCGCGGACACCGGATCCAGGGCACGAAGGGGATATGGATGGAGGACACGCGCACGGTCTACATCGAAGGACGCAGCCCCGTAAAGCCCGGCGAGTGGACGCATTCCTGGGAGAGCGACAAGGGAATAATGGAGGAGTTCGAGCATCCGCTCTGGAAGGCATACCGCCAGTTCGGACTGCGCGGCGGCCATGGCGGCATGGACTACCTCGTTCTGCGGGCGTTTGTCGAGAGCCTACAGCAGAACGTTGCTCCGCCGATCGACGTGTACGACACCGCTTCGTGGATGGCCATAACCTGCCTGAGCGAGCAATCCGTCGCCATGGGCGGCGCGCCCGTACCCGTGCCTGATTTCACCAACGGTGAATGGATCTGGCGCGGTGCCGAGAACATCGGCGACTACTCCCTGGACGTCATACCCGGGTGATCCCCGGGGCGCGGCTTATTCTTCCCAATCTAGCCGACTAAGCTTCTGAAAACGCGGCATGTGTCGGCTATGCTTGTCCCGGGATTGAAGCTGTGTATTTCGTTTTGGATGCATTTGAGGCGCGGTGCCGCCTTGAGCTTCGCTATTAGCGACTCCCATTCGATTTCGCCGCGGCCAGGGAGCAAATGCTCGTCATGCAGGCCGTTGTTGTCGTGAAGATGGCAGGTCGTGATGTGCGGTAGCATTTTGCCCAGAATGTCCGCGTCATAATGAACTGCTCCGAACCGCTCCCAGGCCTGAACTGGATTCGCGTCCTTTGAGCCGCGATCGCGTGCCATCAGATTCGCATGGCCGGAGTCAAAACAGAGTCCGAGATTTGGCGATTGAAAGTGTTCGATGAAAGCGAGAAGTTTTTCGGGAATATTAGTTGGAAACCAGATATTCTCTATGGCGATGGTGATTCCGAGGCTTGCAGCGGTGGGAAGCAGTTCTTCGAGAGATCTTAGAACAAATTCATGCAGCTGGTCGAGCGAGAAGGCTGAAAAGGCCTCAGGCGTGTTCCCGACATGGATTGTGATGCTGTCAACCTCCAATTCAGAGCATATTTCCAACGCCAGCTTTTGCCGCAAGATCATGCCTCTACGCTGATCCCCGAATGGAAGGTCTAAATCCTCAGTCGTGCCGAATGGGGCGTGCGCGTCAAAAAAACGCGTGCCGGTATCGTTCAAATCCTTCATTAGTGTTTTCACAAAACGTGGGTTCTTCATAACCTCACGGATAAGCGTTTCGGTCAGCACGAGGTTGTGTTCGCCGTTTGCCGCGAACTCCGCCATGATAAACTGGCGTGTCCTGTCGGTCATGTTTTCATAAGCGAACGAATGTGTGAGCGGTGGTGTGTGTGGCATTTCGAATCCTTGTATTTCTCGTGGAGTTGGACATAAGGTGGCGTCATGTGCAAAGTATAGCACGAGTCGCCGGAATCACCAAAGGCCGAGCCTGGGCTTTCCCCATTTTCCACATTTTTCTGACACCTTTGCTGGTCGTGGATTCCCCCGACGTGGAGCAAAGCCTTACTCAAGAAACCATTGTCTCTGACCCATTACGAGAATTGCTGCGTAAGGATTTGCCTTTGCAGGGTGACTCTGGTAACATTTCGCGCATGG
>JALHHX010000258.1 GCA_022837245.1 Lentisphaerota bacterium | reverse complement strand
GCGGTGCGTGAGTCGCGTTATTGAAAGCGGCGGGGGCCTCGTGGGGCCTCCGCCGCTTCGTGCTTTCGCGGGCTTTGGTTTTTACGTGAACAGGGTGCCGATATTGGCGATTGCAACCGGCGAGGCCGGCGCGATCAGGCGATTGTAAGCGAGGAAGACTGCGTAGAACGCCGCTCCTGTAGTTGCTGAGGTTTCGTACTCAGGTACGTAGATTTGCTCTGGCAAGTTGAGGGTGGTGATTAGGGCTTCCACAGTTTCTCTGTCGCCGTCTCCCATTGTTTCATACTCTGCATTTGCGGCGTTCCAGTTTGTGAGGCTCACGCCGAGGGTCTCGCCGAGTAGGGCTGCGTTCCAGCGATAGCCCAACAGTCCCTGCAAGGTGGCGCGTTTAGTAGCGTTGAGGTGTTTGGCAGCGGTCTGGGCTGCTTTCATTGCCAAGCGGGTTTCCTGTTGTGAGTTCGTCCGTGGATTGCTGGGGATGGCGTATCCTCGCGCGAATCCTCGCTTGTCGAATACGATGCTTTCGGCGAATTGCCCAGATGCTTCGATGCTCATGAGCGGGCCAGTAACTTTAGCCATGTGTTTCCTCCTGTTCTGATTTTGATCGGGCTGATTTGAACGCGGTGAGTATGAGCCGCGAAAGCGTCTTGATTATCAACGTTTGCTCTCTCTCGCGTGTCTCCTCGCTCCGCGTGTGCCAGATGTAAAGCACGATTATCGCGGCGAGTTGCGGCGCGGCCTCAAGGAGAGTTGTCAGGTCTGTGTTCATGGGTAGGGCTTGGCGAGTTTTTTGCTGAGCAACAGGGTAGCGACGACGTTGATTGTGCTGTCAGGTTGTGTTTGTTGCGGGTACTGCGAGTTTAGCGGTGGCTTCGGTGTGATGTACAGGTTCACTATTGCGCGGCCCCACTTATCATCCTCAAGGTACTCGGCTGTGATGCTTTCGGCGTTGTTGAGTAAGTACGCGAGCGTCGCCATTGCGACTTGTCCGTTGAGTGTGTTTATTGGCTCGGCGTCAATTCCGGCAATGCGAAGCCTGCGCGTGATGGTCACTCCGAAGCCTAGGTGTACGTTGGCTTTGATTGTGTCTCCGTCTATCACATAGAGCGGTTTGATCTCATACGTCGTCGCTGTCATTGCTCCGTTGCCGTTCCGTTGCCGTCTTGTTGTCGTTTGTCTGTCAAGTTGATTCTATTCTGTTTATTGGTTTATGTCAAGTTTTTCACACACACACACACTTTATTCACTCTTTTCTTTCTTCTAGTGGAAGGGGGTTTATCGTGCGCGGGTTGATTCTGCGGGTGCTCAGGTATCTTGTGGCGTTGCTTTCTCCTCCTCTGTCTGATGCTTTGCCTGGCGAGGCTGTTGATTCTCCGCCGGCGTCTCGGCCTGTGCCTCATGCGGTGCCTCGTGCTCGCGGTGGCGGTGCTCGTGATGATGAGGATTTCGCCGGCGTCAAGGTGCTTGACGTCGTGGAATTCAATGCCCTCGTGGAACCGCAGGCGGTGGCGTTGTGGGCTTCGATGATCCGCGAGCGCGGGACGCTGCGGGTCTCGGTGCTCTGCGTTGAGGCTGCTTATCGCTTCGACGTCTCAACTGAAACTGCTAAGCGGTGGCTGCTCAAGCACTCGGCGGAGTCGGCGGAGTTTCTCATTGAGCGTGGGCTTGTGCGGTTGCGAGAGCGTTGACTGTGTGGTTTCTGTTCCCCCCCCCGCCGCGAGCGAGCGAAGCGAGCCGCCGGCGCGGGCGGGGGGGGTAAGGGGGGGGCAGTACGTGCGAGTGGTGCCGCTATCATGCGCGGACAAGCCCCCCCCATTAGAGCGCCCCGCCCCCCCACTTCTGGTTACCGCAGAGGGGGGGGGTGCCTGGGGTGGGGGGGCTGGGGGGGCGGGGGCGGCGGGGGGGGGCGTTTGTGTGGTGCTTCGGCTGTGGTTTGGGTGGGTGGTTTTTCGTGCTGGCTGTGGCTGTGCGTCGCGGTGTGTGTCGGTGGCGATTGCTGGTTGCAGCAAGCGGGCAATGACGCGCGCGCTTCTACTCCCCCGCGCGCGCGATTGCCCGCGTGGTTGCTGTCGTGCCGCCGGCTTGAGTCGGTGCTTGGTGTGGCTGGCGTGGGGCCTGGCGCGGGTGGCGTGGGGTCTCTCGGGCCGGAGCCAGGCGGAGCCTGGCGCTGGGTGGTGCGGGGCCAGGCGGAGCCTGGCGCGGGGTGGCGTGGAGCCTGGCGCGGGGTGGCGTGGGGTGGCGTGGGGGGGCAGGTGTAAAGTGATGTTTGTCATGTCTTCTGGTGACGCTTAGCCTTGGTTTTGCTGCTTGTGTGTGGTAGCCTGTGGGTGTGTCGTTCGTTCATTTCTCTTATGGAGGTGCGTGATGCTTACTCGGACGGTGGTCGCTTCTTTGCTGCGGATTTTGAATTTGGTGGATTCTGATGCTGATGAGGTGGATCATGCTACTCGCGCGGCTCTGCTTGCTGGTATGTTTGAGTTGGTGGGGTATCTCGTGCCCTGGCCTTTGTGTGAGTTGTTCGCTCGCTGGGCTCCTTGTCTCTGGCGCTATGCCAGAGGTGAGGACCTTGACCTTGCTGATGCTGGTTGTCTCTCTGAGTTGGGTTTTCCTCTCTCTGGTTCTGTGTCGCGCCTGCGCTGATGGTGTCGCTCATGGAATCTGGGGACGGTGCGGCGCGGATCGTTGAAAATCTCAGGGAGTTCGGGCTTTCTCCTATTGGTTTCTCGGATTTCGCGGCCTGGTTTGATTTGTGGTGGTCTGAGGCTGAGGCTGAGGCTGATTCTGAGGCTGAGGCTGAGGGCTGAGCCTGGGGGGGCCTGGTGTGGGCTTCCTCGGCCAGAGCCTGGCGCGGGGCCTGGTGCGAGGTGGTGCGGGGCCAGGCGGAGCCTGGCGGGGCCTGGT
>JALHHX010000257.1 GCA_022837245.1 Lentisphaerota bacterium | reverse complement strand
CACGGCAAGAGCGTGCTCACGCGCGGTGCCGCCCGCGTCGCGTGGTGGCGGGCCCGGGCCAAGGGGGAGAACCTCTACCGCTCTGGACCCTTGGGGCACGCCCGGTGGGGGACCTTCCAGCTTCCTGGGATCGCAGCTCCCACCCGGTTGAGTGAGTACACCGACTCCTACGGGCGTCCTTTCGCGCTGCTGCAGACCCCGGCCACCGGGAGCTACACCGTCGTCATCGGGACGGACCCGGATGGGGCCTCGCTGGTGGATCAGGATCAGGTGGACGCGTGGGTCGCGGACTGGGGTCACTGGTTGGCGAATCTCGCTGATGAGCCCGGGATCGAGGCGGCCGCCGTGACCATCGAGACGGCGCCGGACACCGGGACCCGGTTGCGCCGGGAGGTGGCTGCGAATCTGGATCCGCACGCCCCGGCGTTCGCGGCCGCGATGCTGCGGGAGGTGGTCGACCGGTACCCGGCCGGTTCGTCCACGGTGAAGGCCTACGTCGCGGTCACGTTCTCCGCGACGACGCGCTCCGGGGGTCGGCGGCGCAGTCCCGAGGAGATGGGCCGCGAGTTGGCGGCCCGGCTCCCCGGCTTGACGCACGCCCTGCAGGCCACCGGGGCGGGTGCGACGCACCCGCTGACGGCCCAGGAGCTGTGCGAGATGGTCCGGATCGCCTACGACCCGGCCGCGGCGACCCTGATCGAGGACGCGCACGCCGAGGGAGAGGTGCCGGAGCTGTCGTGGGCCGAGGTCGGGCCGACCGCGGCCGAGGCCACCTGGGAGGGGTACCGGCATGATTCGGCCTACTCGATGACATGGGCGATGACCTCCGCCCCGCGGGGCAACGTCCAGTCCGGTGTCTTGGCCCGCCTGCTGATGCCGCACCGGGACATCGCCCGGAAGCGCGTCACCCTGCTCTACCGGCCGATCGACCCCGCCCGCGCGGCCGCCCTCGTCGAGGCCGACCTCCGGGCGGCAGAGTTCCGCCAGACCGCGACCTCCAAGCCCGCTGCCCGGGACATGCTCGCGGTGCGGGCCGCGGCTGCGACCGCCAGTGAGGAAGCCTCCGGGGCTGGGCTGGTGAACTTCGGGATGCTCGTCACCGCGACCGTCCTCGACGGCCAGGACGGCGCCGACGCCCGCGCCGCCATCGACAACCTCGCCTCCGGGGCCCGGCTGCGGCTCCGCCCGGTGTACGGCTCCCAGGACAGTGCGTTCGCCGCCGCGCTGCCCCTCGGGCTGGTGTTGACCAAGCACGTGAAGATCCCCGCCGAGTGGAGGGAGAAGCTGTGACCGGGCGGCGTCAGGCCACCTCGACGTCTGCCAAGGCGCGGCCGCTGCGTCCCACCACCCGGGGGTGGTTGGGGCCCGGACGGGGCCTGTCCAGCTACGTCCAGGCCCCGGACGAGTGGCGGGGCACCACGGTGCAGGTCTGTGGGCTGTGGCCCTTCGCGGTCGGGGCGGGTACCCCGATGGTCGGGGTGCCGCTCGGCCGGCACATCTACACCGGGGCCACCTTGTGCTGTGACCCGATCTCGTGGTTCCAGCGCGCCAAGCTGATCTCCAACCCCTCCGCGTTCGTCCTCGGCAAACCGGGCCTGGGGAAGTCCACCATCGTGCGGCGCATGGCCACCGGGCTGGCTGGGTACGGGGTCATGCCGATCGTGCTGGGGGACCTGAAGCCGGACTACGTGGACCTCATCGAGGCCCTCGGCGGTCAGGTCATCCCCCTGGGCCGGGGGCGGGGCTACCTGAACGTCCTCGACCCCGGCGAGGCCACCGAGGCCGCGCAGCGGCTCACCGGTGCGGCCCGCACCCAGGTGTTGGCTGACGCGCACGGCCGGCGACACACCATGGTCTCCGCGCTGATCACCATCATGCGCGGCCAGCCTCCCACCGATCGGGAGGAGACCATCCTCGACCGGGCCCTGAAGGTCCTGGACGAAACCCACCCCGGGGTGCCGGTTCTCGCCGACCTGCTGCGCGTCATCCAGGACGCCCCCACGGACGTGAGAGCCGCGGCCCTCGACCGTGGGGACGACGTCCGCTACCGGGAGATCACCGAGAACCTCGAGGCCTCCCTCATCGGCCTCGTCGGCGGGG
>JALHHX010000053.1 GCA_022837245.1 Lentisphaerota bacterium | reverse complement strand
GCAACAGGCCCTTGTCCACCAGAAACGTGATGACCCGCGCCCGGAACATCTCCTCCAGCGGCTCGATGCTCACATTGGGCAGGCAGTAGAACAACCCCGGGGGGAAATAGGGGACAGACCCCAAAATTTTCCGTAACGGCTGGACCGGCGATAGGATGCGCATACGGGATCGAGTAGGCATACTCATTCTCGGTCTGCTGGACCTGCCGTTTTCCCTGGTCACGGATACACTCTGCCTCCCCGTAGATATCTTTGCAGACGAAGACTCAAAGACTGCCCCGGCAGAGTCACTCCAGTAAGACCGACTTCTCCCGCGCTGTTTTACCATGCTTGGATCTCTACCGCTCCGCGCCCGTGCACGAAAAAATGCGGGGCATTTTTCGCGCCGGGCGCTTCGCTATCGCCTACGTGCCGCCGCGGCGGCCGCCACCGGCTCCGGCTCTCGGTTGCGCCGCCTTCCCCCGCCTTGTTGCCGTCTCTTTTCAGCATCGTTCTTTTGCTCCTTCAACATCGTTCCATTTAATCTTGCACTTTTCCCAAAAACTAAACCACTTGTGTGAAATCGGTGTTTTTGGTTTAATTCTAGTGCGTTCGGATCTTCGGCTTGCCGTCCTGACTTCCCGTGCAAGATGCGATTGCAAGCCCAGTTCCGGGTGTGATTTGAAATATCCATTACAAGTGTCTACCAAAGAACCCAGAATCATGGTCCTCATACCATGCTACAAGGAGGCTGACGCCATAGGCGTGGTCGCCGGAGGATGCGTCGCTTGCGGCTACCATACTGTCGTGGTGGACGACGGATCCGGAGACGCCACCGCCGACAACGCCCGCGATGCCGCGGCGACCGTGCTCTCGCATGCTGTCAACCAAGGCAAAGGCAAGGCCGTCGAAACCGGCATCCGGTATGCAGCGGAGAACGGGTACGACGCCGTCATCGTGATGGATGGCGATGGCCAGCACCTGCCATCTGAGATCGACCGTTTCATCAGCGTCTTCAAGGAAACCAACCCGGATTTCATCATCGGAACACGCATGCGGAACTGCGAAAACATGCCATTCGTGCGCCGCCAGACCAACCGCTTCATGAGCTGGCTGCTTAGCCGCGAGATCGGACACCCGATTTCGGACACGCAATGCGGCTTCCGGCTGATCGGCCGCAACGCATTCCCGATCGCGCTCCGTTGCGCATCGACCGGCTTCTCCGCTGAATCGGAGATGCTCCTGCAGCTTGGCCTCGAAAGAATGAACATGTGCGAGGTGCCAGTATCCACCGTTTATGGTGAGGAAAAGAGCAAGATACGCCCGGTGCGCGACACTGTGCGCTTCATAAAAATGCTTAGGCGCTTCAGACAGGAGCGGCGCGCCCGTAATGCCGGGAAAAGACGCCTGCGCGCCAATTAGCCACCAACAACCAGAACATGCCCCTTTTCCAGAAAAATCCCTCCAAACAAACCATTTCGAACAACGACATAGACCCGGACGCCGTGTCGATTCTGCGGCGCCTCAACAAAGCGGGCCACACGGCATACCTCGTTGGCGGCAGCGTACGCGACCTGATCCTGGGACGGACTCCCAAGGACTTCGACATCGCCACAAGCGCGTCCCCACGTCAGGTGCGCAACCTTTTCCGAAATGCTTTCGTTATCGGCCGCCGCTTCAAGCTTGTGCTCGTGCGCTTCGGCGAAAAGCAGATCGAGGTTGCAACCTTCCGCCGCTCGCCCGAGCCGGATGACGATGCGGACAACGACGAGGTCGGCGCCCTTTATGTCGATTCCGACAACTTCTTCGGCACACCAGAGGAAGACGCGATGCGCCGCGACTTCACGGTCAACGCCCTCTTCTACGATATCACTTCGTCCAAAATCATAGACTACACCGGCGGCTTGCGCGACGCCTCCAAAAGGATCCTACGCTCAATTGGTGACCCCGCGATACGCTTCCGCGAGGATCCCGTGCGGATGCTCCGCGCCGTGCGTCTATCCGCGCGCCTGGATTTCGACATCCATCCCGAAAGCGCCAGGGCCATCACGCGCCACTGCGGCGAAATCATGCTGGCAGCCAAACCGCGCCTATTCGAGGAAATCGGACGCCTCTTCACGTACAACAAGTCCGAAGAAGCGTTCCGCCGGCTCTGGGCAACGAAACTGATGAGCGAAATGCTGCCAGAAGTGGACGAATACATAAACCTCACCGGCAAAAAGAAATCGCATTTCTGGGACTACCTCGCCGCACTCGACGCCATGCCCGCCTCCGAGGAAACCGACAAGCGATCACCTTACTTCATACAAGAGGCACCACTGCGCATGGCCGTGCTGCTCGCACCGCTTTACATCCACAAGTGCAAACGCGAGAGGGAACGCGGCTCGGTGGACACGTTGCTCATAGCGGAAACGCTCATTGACGTTGTTCTGGTGCACCCGTACTCAACCAATTCATGGCGCGTTCCGCGTCTCATGTGCGAGGACGCGGCGCATATCCTGGATTCGCTTTTCTTCCAAACGGATGAGAATATCCGCCGCACAAAATACTTCCGCCGGCCGTGGCTCTACACCGCCATGCAGTTCTGGAAAATATTCGCAACCGCGACCAGTGGCAAATCCGACGACGTTTTGATACAATCCTGGGAAAGCGCATACAACGACTTCGCCGCGAAGCACATAGGCAAGAGCGGCGCAGGCAGACAGGGCGAATCCGATTCGGAATGGGAACACACGGAACTGTTTCCGGGCCGGACGGCTGACGGCCAAAACAAGTCCGGCGGGAAGAAACGCCGCCGGCGCCGCAGACGCGGCAAGGGCCACGACGAAGGCAACAAGGCGGGCGGCCAATCCGGAGAGGCAAAAGGCGGAGAGTCCGCCACGGAACAGATAGAGGCTAACACAGAACAACAATGAACATTCTTATTGTAGGCAACGGCGGACGCGAGCACGCGATCGCATGGAAAATCCGCAAGGACGACCCGAACGCCAAACTCTTCTGCGCACCCGGCAACGCCGGCACCGCGGCAATCGCGGAAAACCTGCCCATACAGGCGGACAACATCAAAGGCATTGTAAAGTGGACTGTCGAAAACAAACCGGATCTGACGGTGGTCGGCCCTGAAGTGCCGCTATGCCTCGGACTCGTCGACGAACTCACCAAACGGGGTCTGCCCGCTTTCGGCCCCAGCAAGGCGGCTGCACAAATGGAAGGCAGCAAAAAATTCGCAAAGGAAGTAATGACAGCGGCCCAAGTGCCCACCGCGCGATCCACGATCGCCAGGACGGAAGCCGAAGCGCGCGCCGCTGTCGCCGATCTCGGCATACCGGTAGTGCTCAAGGCCGATGGCCTCGCGGCCGGCAAAGGAGTGTCTGTGTGCACGACTCCGGCGGAGATTGACGAGGCGATTAAGACGTTTTTCGTCGAGCGCAGCTTCGGCGACGCCGGGGCGGAGGTGCTCGTAGAGGAGTTTCTCGTCGGCGAAGAGGCGTCGATTCTTGCTTTCGTCGACGGCAATACCGTGATCCCCCTCGCATCTGCGCAGGATCACAAACGCCTTTTGAACGACGACAAAGGCCCCAACACCGGAGGCATGGGCTCTTACTCGCCAGCCCCATGCGTCACGCCCGACCTGCTCGCCGTCATCCAAAGCCAAGTGTTCAAACCGGTCGTCGAGGAGTTGAACATGCGCGGCATCAAATACAAAGGGATACTATACGCCGGCATCATGCTCACAAAAAACGGCCCCAAGGTGCTAGAGTTCAACTGCCGCTTCGGCGACCCCGAAACGCAGTCGATCCTACCGCGCATGGAAAGCTCGCTCGTGGATGCGATGTTCGCGTGCATCAACGGCACGCTCGCCGATTCTAAGGTAAGCTGGAGCAAAGACTCCTGCGTATGCGTCGTCATGGTCTCAGGCGGATACCCCGGCCGTTACGAAAAAGGAATTCCCATCGATGGCCTGGAAGAGGCATCAAAAGTCGAGGGTGTCACCGTCTTCCACGCCGGCACAAAACGCCTCAACGATATGGTCGTGACTTGCGGCGGACGCGTCCTCGGAGTCACCGCCACAGCCTCGGCATTGGCAGAAGCCGTCTCGCGCGCTTACCAGGGCGTGCTTAAAATCCGCTTCACCGATGCGGACTACCGTACCGACATCGCGCAGCGCGCGCTTAGAAAAAAGGAGCAGAAATAAAATGGCAGAACCACTCGTAGGAATTGTTATGGGCAGTGATTCCGACTGGCCCCTCGTCACCCGCACTCATGAGACGCTCGACGAGCTCTCGATCCCGCACGAGGTCCACGTTATATCGGCCCACCGCTCGCCAGACATCGCCATGGACTACGCATGCACCGCACGCCCGCGCGGCCTGCGGGTCCTAATCGCCGCCGCAGGCGGCGCCGCTCACCTGGCCGGCGTAATCGCCTCGCACACAACGCTCCCCGTCATCGGGATCCCAGTCCAAGGCGGTGCCGTTAATGGAATCGACGCACTCCTCTCTACCGTGCAAATGCCCGCGGGCATCCCCGTGGCAACAGTCGCTCTCGGTTCCGCAGGCGGCGTAAACGCCGCCGTCCTGGCCGCCCAGATTCTCGCTACAAGCGACGAGACGCTAGCCAAAGCTCTAGAAGACTACAAGGTAAAGCTGCGCGACAAAGTTCTCGCCGCAAACGACAGGATTCAGGCGCAACTCGAACATTAAGCCATAATGAAGACGCTGCAAGCACCGCTTGACAAGAAAGCGCTTGGCGAAGTCGCGAAATGCCTTTGCGGCGGCGGTGTGATACTAATGCCCACCGACACCGTCTACGGCGTGGCGGCGTTGCCTTCTGACACAAAGGCAGTATCGCACATCTTCAAGCTCAAACACCGGGATTCCTCCAAACCCCTCCCCTTGCTTGCAGCCGACGTTGAAACAGTCGTAAACTCAGGACTTGTTTTCCCGCAGAGCGCCCGCAAGATCGCCGAACGTTTCTGGCCCGGCCCGCTTACGCTAATACTTGAAAACCCGCATGGCGGCACGGAAGCCGTTCGCGTGCCGGACGATGCCACCGCACACGCCATCTGCAAGGCCGCCGGTGGCATGGTGCGCTGCACAAGCGCCAACGAAAGCGGCGAACCGCCGGCTCTTGACTCTGCCACGGCCGCAAATGCCCTGCCAGATGCCGACATCCTCATAGATGGCGGCCCAGTCAAAGGAGGCGCGGCAAGTACCATCGCACAAGTAACTGGCAACGAAGTCTCCATACTGCGACCCGGCCCCATATCACTTGAAGAACTCACCGCCTGCATTAAACAAGACAAACCCATGCCTCCAAAACCCGCAAAAATCATAACAGCTGCTGAAATGCGCGCGGAGCGCGACCGCCTCCACACCGAATCCAAGAAACTCGTCTTCACAAACGGCTGCTTCGACATCCTGCACGCTGGGCACATCACATATCTTGAATTCGCGCGGGCGCAGGGCGACGCCCTTTGCATCGGCATCAACTCCGACGCGTCTGTTCGCCGAAACAAAGGCGACAAACGTCCTGTCATCGACGAACAGAATCGCGCAAAACTTCTCGCATCGCTGCGCTTCGTTGATTACGTTGTAATATTCGACGACAACGAGCCCAGGGGTGTCATTGCCGAAATATTGCCCGACGTCCTGGTTAAAGGCAAAGACTGGGCGCACTATGTAAGCGGCCGTGATGTCGTCGAGGCCAACGGTGGCAAAGTAGTTCTGGCCGACATGGTGGAAGGACTCTCGACCTCCGCGATAATTGCAAAAATACAAAAACTCGGAGCAAACGACTCGTGAACTGGCTAGCGCATTTGCTTCTTTCGGAACCGACACCCGGATTCATGGTTGGCAGCATACTGCCCGATCTCGTGATAACGTCACGGCTTGCCGGACTGGATCCAGAAGTAATGCTCGGAATCAAACGCCATCTCGACACCGACACCTTCACCGACGCGCATCCCGTTTTCAAGCGGAGCGTCAGGCGTTTCGAAAAACCTTTGCGCAGCTACGGCGGCATAATCACGGACGTGCTTTACGACCATTTTCTCACAAAAAACTGGGACTTATACTCGCCTGTTAAATTACCCCGCTTCGCCGCAACAGTTTATGAAGCCCTCGGCAAGAGATTCGACGGCCTTCCCGCCGAGGCATACACCATGCTTGAAAAAATCTGCAAATCCGATCTATTAGGTTCCTACACGGAATTATCAGGCGTGGAAAAGGCGCTCCGTGGAATCCGTCTGCGCCTCAGCCGCCCCTTCGACACCGACCTCGCCATAGAAGAAATCCAATCCAAATACGACCTTTTCTCCACCGACTTCAACGAATTCTTCCCCGATCTGTACAAGCGGTACAAGTCGTAGGCTTTTGCAATCAAACCTTGCAGTTTCCAGACAGAAATCTTAGAAGTCAATCCGCAATCTCTACCCGCCGACAATTAAGCGAATTGCCTTGTTCATACGGTTCTAGCGTCGGTTGTAGCATAGTTTGGGAATGACCCGCGGCGAGGAAAGGCGGTACCCCGACGGGCGCAAGCGAAAAAAGGCCCGCGGGCAAGAACCTGCCCGCAGGGAGTGGATTAAAGCTTCACAGACAATTTGAGAGAATCTATTGCAAATGCCAGCGCCAGCTTGGCTAATGTAAAGTGCGGAGCTTTTTATTCACTGGCCGCAAGCAGGCTCTGCTTGCGGGCTTCCGCACGCCCGGCGGTTCTGGCATAGTCAGGCGCGCCTGCGGCGTTGTGTTTGAGCGTGGCGTCGTTCTGCGCACCCGTGTGCCGCAGGCACACACACCGACACCAAGGCAGTTTCCGGCAATGTGTCCAATAACGGGGAAGACGAAAAGTACGCTGTATGCCTGGCGATCTGGCCTGGCGCGTGGAAAGGCTGGTCGGCGACTCAATCCGCCACAACATAGACGGCACTCCCGCCATCCGAGTCGTGGGGGAGGTGTTGTCGGGTTCCGCCGTGTTCGCAGTCCGGCAGGGCGTGTTCACGCTGGAGGATGGCTTCAGATACGGCCCGGCGAAGTTGACTTCACTTGGATTGTGCCAGTGCGCCGCGGACGCGGTTGGGCCGATCCTCTTGTGCGCATAGAAGGGGAGGGAGCCGGGGTGCGGACAGGCCACACCTACGTTGTGCCATACTCCGACCCCCTGAAGGACGCCGGGCTAACGCTCGATGACGCCTCCACCATCCGCGATATGCGGTAAAGTAAACAGCGCGGTTTGAGCTAGAACTTGATATCTATGCCGGCGTGGATTGTGTGGTAGCCCGCCCAGTCGTCTTCGCCGCCGGATATTTCATAATCGTCGTCGAACTGATCGCTTACGTCTAGCACGATGTAGTCGTAGCCGAGCTCAAGCGAAATGTTGTCGGCTAATTCGATGCTCGCGCCCGCGCCAATGCCGGCGGCGAAATACGCGTCTTCCTCTTTGTTGTCGACTTCATACCAGTATCCGTAGTCGTCATAATAATAGTCAGGCCCGCTGGCTTCCCAATAGTTTATGACTACGCCGACGCGGCCCCGCACGTAAAGCGCGAACCTTTCGTTGAGTGGTGCGTATTGTGTGATACCGCCGAAAACCCCCCAGTTCATCGACTCGTCGAGATTGTCCTGCAGGTCAAGACCGCCCGCCACAATCGTGTCGACGAAGATTTCCGTGCACGGAAGAACATAGACGCCGAACCTCATTGAGAAACCCGCGAAGTCGTAGTACAGGTCGGAATCGTTTGCCAGCATGTACACGCCGCTGATGTTGAAGTTCATGTTGGAGTCGAACTGGTCGGCTTGCGCCGAGGTGATGGATAGGGCAAGAGCGAAAGCAGCCGCTGCCGCCATGATGGTTGTTCTCGGTTTTGACATTGTGGTTTACTCCTTGATGTTTAAGTTGGCGGACATCGGCGTTGCCCTTGTCCGTAGAGCATTGCACTTGTGCGAGAAGCAGTATATAACGATGTCATGACGGAATGCAACAACTAGTAGTTCGGTTCCAGGCTGGTGATTAGCGGAGCCCCGATCTCGAGCCCGGTCCCTTTGCCATGCTTCGCGGCGGTCTAGCCGACTATCTTTTCGATCTCCGATTTCCGGCCCGGCCGGACTTTGGCTTAGGGGGCGGTTTGGGGCGGCTGGGGTCGCGGGTGCGTGAGCGGAACTGCAGCTTCACGACGGCGCCCTCGAGGCCGAATTCTTGGCGTAGCGAGTTAGTCAGGAACTGCGAATAGTGCCCTGGAAGGCGGCGTGGGTCGTTGACGAAGATACGGATCATTATGGGGCTCCGCCCGACCTGCGTCGCGTAGTACATACGTAGCGGGCGCCCGCCAATGGCAGGCGTGCTGATTGATTCGTAGGCCCGCGAAAGCACGCGGTTGAGAAGCCCCGTCGGCAACGTGGCACGGCATTGCGTTGCCACGTGCTCTATCGCGACCAGAGCGTTGTTCACGTTCACGCCCGTCTTGGCTGACATGAAGATGATGGGGCAGTATGACATGAACTTCATTTCGTACGCGAGTTTTTCGGAGAATTCGCGCTCTGAGATTTCAGAGAGATCCCATTTGTTCACGACTATCACGCAGCCTTTTCCGCTCTCGCCGATCAGTCCGGCGAGCTGTTTGTCTAGAAGCCCCACGCCGCGCGTGGCGTCTAGCATGAGAACTACTACGTCAGCGCGGCCGATGCTCTCCTGCATGCGGTAGCGGCTGTAACGCTCCACGGCGGTGTCAACGCGCGCCTCGCGGCGGGCGCCGGCCGTGTCGATAAGCGTGTAGTTGCGCCCTTCAACTGAGAACGGGACGTCTATGCTGTCGCGTGTGGTGCCGGGCACTTCCGATACGAGTACGCGTTCGGCCCTCAGGAGCTTGTTGATGAAAGAAGATTTGCCTGCGTTTGGGCGGCCGACGATGGCCACGCACAGTGTTTCCTTTTCGTCGTCCGGTCCGGCACCGAAATGATTGACTTGGGGTGGTAATTCGCGTAGAACGCTTTCCATGAGGCTGTCGAAGCCACGGCCGTGCAGCGCGGATATGGGGAATACGGGGAAGCCGAGCGATGCGAAGTCGGCGGATGCATTGTCCATCGCCGGCGTGTCAGACTTGTTGACGGCGAGGAATACCTTTGTCCCGGACTTGCGCAGTAGCCCTGCCACCTCCTCGTCAAGCGGAGTGAGCCCGCTCTGCCCGTCAACGACGAAAATCACGGACGGGGCGTCGCAGATCGCGGCCTCCGCCTGGACGCGTATGCCGGCGTCGATGCGGTCGTGAATCGTCTCGTTGTCGATGTTCATGATGCCGCCGGTGTCGATAAGAGAGAAACGCTGGTCGCCCCAATAGACCTCGCGCACGAGCCTGTCGCGCGTCACTCCCGCCTCGCCGTGCACTATCGCGATCCGCTTTTTTGCGATGCGGTTGAAGACGGCGGACTTTCCGACGTTGGGTCTGCCGACTATCGCAACCGTGCGGCCCTTGTCGGGGGTTGTGTTCTCAAGGTTATCTTCCATATCGTTAATTTCTGTCAAATTCGTCCAGGTTGTTCCGGCTTCGGTACGCCGCAGGGTTCAACCCGCCATTTCTGCAGCCTTGCGGCAACGTGCGCACACGCGGTCGCGACCTATAAGAGCGAGCAATTCGAACAGGCCTGGCCCTTCGCCAACTCCCGACACTGCCACGCGGATCGGATGGACGACTGCGCCCATGCCACCGAGTTTTTCGCCCTTATCCTTTACGAGCTTCTCTGTAGCCTCTACCGTGAACTCCGGCAGAGCCTCGAATTTATCTGCAAATTCGCGCAAGAGCTCTGCAACGCCATCTTTTTTGAGACGTTTGTTGACGGGCGCCTCGTCGTACGGGAAATCGTCGGTGAAAAGGTATATGCAGTTTCCTGGAATGTCCTTGTACGTTTTTGTGCGAGGCTGTATAGGGTCTAGCACGGCATCGAGATCGCCGTTTAGCGGGGTTGTTTGCAGGCCAGCTGCCTGCATGCGCGCAATAAACTCTTTTTTGTATTCCTCCCGTGGCTGTTTGGCGATGTATTCGCCGTTCATCCATGTGAGCTTTTTGATGTCAAAGCGAGCAGGGCTCGATTTGACATGGTCGAGAGAGAATGCCTCTATCAGTTCCTGGCGAGTCATTATCTCACGATCGTCGCCTGGCGCCCATCCGAGCAGTACGAGAAAGTTGAAGAGCGCGTCAGGCAGGAATCCCTGTTCTCGGAATTCCCCGACGAACGCCGCACCGTCGCGCTTCGAATATGGCTTGCCCTGGTTGTTGACGATCATTGGGAGGTGCGCGTACGCTGGCGGCTCGACACCCATAGCCTTGAAAATCTCGATATGCTTGAACGTGTTCTCGACGTGGTCGTCTCCGCGTATCACGTGCGTTATGCCCATGTCCGCGTCATCTACCACATTGGCGAGGTGGAAGACAGGTGTGCCGTCAGAACGCACGATTACGAAATCCTGCGTGTCCTCGGCCTTCTTCTTGAGGTCCCCCTTTACAAGGTCATGGAATCTCAGCGTGCCTTCTTTCGGCATACGGAATATGAGGCATTCGCCCTCACCACCCTTGTTGTCGCGATATGCGTAGCCCTTCGCCTCAAGCTCGGAGGCCACGGCCAAGTGGCGCACAGTGTTGGCGCTTTGGTAAACGGCGGGCTCGTCATAATCGAGCTTAAGCCATTCCATGCATTCCAGAAGGGTTTTTATGGCCTCTGGCGTAGAGCGTTCCAGATCCGTGTCCTCCACACGCAGCAGGAACCTGCCTCCTTCGTGGCGTGCGAAAAGCCAGTTGAAAACGGCCGCGCGGATATTGCCTATGTGGACATTACCTGTGGGACTGGGTGCGAAACGGACGCGGACGGACATTGCTTGCTTTCTCCTTGATTCTGTATCTTATTGCTTAAGGCTCTCATTTTACAACAGAGTCAAACGAAACACCAGCATTTCTGCTTTAACATTGCAGAGGAGCCGCTCTGTCTGGTAGAATCGCGTCATGAAGATTTGCATGGACTATCAGCCCGCCGTCGCCCAGTGCGCGGGGATTGGGCGTTACACGCGAGTCCTGGCATCTGAGCTGGCCAAGCTGCTCGATCCCGAGGACGAGTTGCGTCTTTTCTATTGCGACTTCAAACGTGCAGGCAAGCGCCACAGTGTGGACGGAGCCGAGTACGTGACATTCAGAGCCATGCCCGGCGCCGTCATGCAAAAGATGTGGCACCATCTGCGATTCCCTCCGTTCAACTGGAGTGCGGGCGGTGCTGATATCTACCATTTTACTAATTTCACGGACAGGCCGATCACTCGCGGCAAGTCTGTGGTGTCAATACACGATATGAGCTTCGTGCGCTACCCGCAGTTTGCCGAGAAGCGTAATCTGAAGTACCTTAGGGCAGGTCTTAAACGAACCGCCAGAAACGCCGACGCGATAATCACCATATCAGAATTCAGCAAGGCCGAAATCGAGGAACTGCTCCCGGAGGCGCGTGGCAAGGTGTTCGTGACGTACCTGGGAATAGGAGAGGATTTCAAGCCGGCGACGGAGGTCGAGACGGAGGCTGCGCGGCGGGAGCTTGGTCTTAGCCACCCTTTCATCATGGCATTGGGCACAGTCGAGCCGCGAAAGAACCTGGAGTTCCTGGTGGACGTATTCGAGCAGGTGGCGGAAGACGGCGTGGATCTCGTCATTGCCGGTGCTCCGGGATGGAAAAGCCGGCCGATACTCGAGCGGTTTGAAAACACCCGTTTCCCCAATCAATTGCACTACCTGCGCTTCGTGCCCGACGGGAAATTAGCGACATTGTATTCTGCGGCCTCACTATTCGTTATGCCATCGTTTTACGAAGGCTTTGGCTTCACCCCTCTTGAAGCAATGGCATGCGGGACGCCAGTGCTTACATCCTCCGGCGGCTCGATTCCTGAGGTTGTTGGTGGCGCCGCGCGCGTTCTTGAGGGGTTCGACCTCCGAGAATGGGTCGAGGAGGTGCGCGCGATCCTAGGCGACCCGGGACGGCGCGCCGAAATGTCGCGAACGGGAAGGGAGCACGCCGCGGGCTTCCGCTGGGAAAACACTGCGCGTGAGACGCTCGAAATCTATAGGAAGGTGCTTGGCTCAAGGAAGGACGGAACCGGATTATGAAAGCCGTTTTCGACGCGCGTTGGATTTACGACAAGCCTTCCGGCATCGGCGTCTATGCGCAGGAAATGGCGCGCCGTCTGCCCGGGCTGCTGCCCGAATGTGAGTTCGTCTTTGTCTTTGGCTCGGAGGAACTGCTGGAGAGGCACATGTCCGGCGCGGTTGATCGCGGGGGTAATGTGAAGGCCATTGTGGTGAAAGCTAATCCGGTGTCGATTAAAAGCCAGATATCAATGCCTCGAGTTATCGCAGGACTTAAAGCGGATCTTTACCATTCGCCAAACTACATGGTGCCGTTCATGGCGCTGCCGCTGGCTCCGAAACGCCGCCGTATGAAGCACATCGTAAACATCCACGATGTTATTCCCCTGGTCGTCAAGGATTATGCCCCGAATTCCAAGACAAGCCGGTTCAAGAGAATTTTCAAATTCTGTCTCAAGCAAAGTATTGCTCGGGCTGATTTCGTGATCACCGGCAGCGAGGCGTCAAAGCGCGACATCGCCTCCACGCTCTCAATCAGTCCGGAAGCATTGGCAAAAGTCCAGGTTGTTCCCGATGGCGCGGATGTCGGCGTTGGTGGCGTGGAACGGGCGCACATCAAGACCGACTCCGCCACGCCGCGCACGTTGCTCTACGTAGGGCGCATGGATCCGTACAAAAACGTGGCGGGACTAGTCGAATCGCTGGCGATCGCGCGTCGCAACGTTCCATTCCCGCTCAAGCTGGTGGTTTGCGGCGCCTTGGACGAGCGCTATCCCGAGGCGCGGCTTGCGGCGGAACGTCTGGGGGTGTCGGACTCCGTCGAGTTCGCGGGGTTTGTCTCCCCGGCCGAGCTTACACGGCTTTACTCGACTGCGGACCTGCTCGCCCATCCCTCGCGTTATGAGGGCTTTGGTTTGCAGATCATCGAGGCTATGGCGCATGGCCTGCCGGTCATATGCGCCGACGGCGGATCGCAGCCGGAGGTGGCCGGGGAAGCCGCGCGCGTTGTTAAAGCCGGTGATGTACAGGAGATGGCCTCTGCGATTTCTGAGCTGCTTGCTTCTCCAAAAAAAATGGAGCATATGAAAATGGCCGGGCTGGCACGTGCCGGACTCTTCAGTTGGGATGCCTGCGCACGGAAAACCGCCATGCTTTACCGACAGACTTTGAATTGACGTCTGGAGCGGCGTTTGATTGAATGTTTTGAAACACACGTTGAGATTTGAAAGTCAGCGGGTGGCTGGCATCAACGCGTATGTGATCCGACAGGTTGAAAATCCTATATGGAAGAGGCTCTTGCAAAACCCCTTCGGAATCCTCGAAACTGTCGGCTCCCGCCGCCTTGGCGCATGCGCCATTTCTTTGATTCCGGGAGTTTGTAGGCCAGA
>JALHHX010000256.1 GCA_022837245.1 Lentisphaerota bacterium | reverse complement strand
CCATAGCCGCGACTTCGACGGGCAACAGTTTTGTCTGGATCAACTTCAAAAGCGGGACTTCCACGTGGAAGAAGGAGATGACGCTAGACGGCGGTGCCTACTCCATAGTGATGCCGACTATGCCCGTAGGCACGGTCAGCTACAGGATCGAGGCGGGTGAGACGCTATTCGGCGCGGCGGTAGAAGCCCAACCAGGATTCTCCACCTACTATACTTACACCGTGGCCGACCCGCTGCCGGAACTGCGGCGGCCCAACCTGCCGGGGTGGTATACGACAATAGGATCTGTTACTCCGCCCAACTCGTATTATGGTAATATAAATACCTGGTGGCGCGGTAATGTCATCACAATGAATGGTGCGGACTATTCAGTGAACTTGAAGGCCGTCTTAGACTCTGGGTTCGAAGAGAACGATCCTTCCATTAGGACCCGTGTCGCGGCCAATGTGGGTTCAATTTGGTTTAAGGCCAGGTTTACCGGTGGTACGGGTGCAGGAACTCTCTTAGTGGAAAAATCAACTTCTATAAATCAAACAAATCCGCATCAAACCATTGCCACGGTCCAGGTTCCATATTCATCCGATTGGACGCTGTTCAGGGTTGACATAAACTCTGAACAGCCGGCATACTACAGGATACGCCACCCTTCAGGTGTGGAGGATAGCACTCTCGACGACATAAGGATAAAGGACATCGTGATTACGCCTGCGGCGGCAGATGTAATTATGACCAAGGATCCAGTGGAGTTTTCGCCGGGGTATCCCTCGCGTTTCGACGATGTGACGTTCACGATCTCGGTGACCAATAAATACCCGCTAGTGCCTGCTTCGAACATTTCACCCAAGCTTGTCTGGCGGCTCAACAGGGGGCCTTGGAACACAAGCGCGATGACGAACACCACGGGAAGCAAATACTCCGTGACGCTCCCGCCCATGGTTCCCGGCCGTTTCGAGTACTACTACAGGACGGATTTCACGGGGTACGCGTACAAAGCCCCGATATTCTCCACCCCCGGCGCGACTGTCGCCAACCTTGAAGATTACACGCTGTGGCTCGATTCCAACGACAACATCAATGAATCGCTCAACCCAAAATATCTCCCGGATTTCGAGCACAGCCAGCTATACAATCTGTCGGTCGACCCGCCCGAGAACATCAACGACGGCAGCAAGCTCGCAACGCCGTTCGATTATTACGAATTCACAATCAGGCGTTTCCGTTCCAAGCATGACACAATGACGCTTGACATCATACCGCTGGAGGACTCAACGCTCGCCATGGAGCCCTCGTACGCGATGGAGCAGGTGGCCGACTACGTATGGCAGGCCGTGCTGTACACGACCAACGCCGTCAACGCGGGCATGAACGTCATAGGCACGTACCGCTACAACGACGGGGCGTATGACTACGAGATCCTGCCGCACACATGGGGGGACGACGACCAGGACGAGACCGCCAGAAATCCGCCGATGTCGGGCTATGCCGTGGACAGCGGCCTCGTCCCGCGGATCAGGATGGAGATCGACTACAAGGGCTTCCTGATGTTCCGGTTCAACGCGCTCACCGGCTTCTACGAAATCCGCCGCGCAGCATGGCAGGACTTCAACGCATGGCAGGCTCCGAACACCGAATTCTCGAGGTCGTTCGGTCTTTTCGAGACGAAGGAATTCTTTAACAACCTGGATGGTTTCCCCGCGACGGTAATGGAAGCGGCGGCATTCCAGTCGTTTGAAGATGTTGAACTTACAGGCGGGGTGGATGAGTTTTACGACACTGGCTTCGCCAAGGGTCTGAAGGTTGCGAACACATGGATCATAGAAGAGCAGCAGCGTCCGCCAGCCGGGATCAACGCCAGCTTCACCAACCTGACCATAAGGAACAAGGCCCTGAGGATCGAGGCCAACCCCATCGGGCTCGGCTCGGTGGAGACGACGTCGCTGACGCGTTCCGACGGCAGGGACACGCTGAAGATGCGCGTGAGGGCGTCGCTTGACGACGACAATATAGCGTACTACAAGAATGGGGGCGCTTTCGATACGGCGTATGAAGTCATGGCTGACGTGGTTGCCACATCCATGTCCCCAGACGAGCCTTCGGTCTCGGTGTACGGGTACTATC
>JALHHX010000255.1 GCA_022837245.1 Lentisphaerota bacterium | reverse complement strand
TTCAAAATACCGACGCCAGCGCGGATCGAACGGGTTGGCCGTGCCTTTGATCTGCGGGTGTCGCCGGATTTTGGTCTCGGCTGCGTGATACAGCTTCAACCAAACGATTTGGCCGGTCGTGGTTCGGTCGCCGGTATCCACCGCGAACGTCCAACTTCGTCGTCCAATGGTGTGCCAGTATTTGCGCATCACCCACTGGCTCGACTTGTTTGGATGTCGGCGTTTGGCCCAGCGCCAGAGACTTTGCCATAACACATGGTCCACCTTCCTGAATGCGTCCGCTGCCACGATTGATTGGTGATAGTTCGCCCAACCCCGGATGACGGGGTTGAGTTGACGAATCAGAATCTCCTGTGTTGCGGTGGCATTCGTTTTGATGATCGTTCGGACTTTCTCCAAGAAGGCGTGCGTGTTCTTCTCCGACGGTTTGATGAGCAGTTTGCCGTCGTATTTACGGAGGTTTTGTCCGAGGAAGTCGAACCCTTCTTCGATTGGCGTGATGCAGGTCTTCTCGGGCGAGAGATGCAGGCCCCGGTCGCGCAGGAACCGCTCGACCAATGGCCGGACTTCACTTTCCAGCACGTCCTTGGTCGGGCCGGTGATGATGAAGTCATCCGCGTAACGAATGAGGTTGACCTTGAGCCGGTATTGTCTGGCTCCGTCGCGCCGCCTGCGAAAGGCGACTTTCAGGAGTTGCTCCAATCCGTCCAGGGTCATGTTCGCCAGCGTCGGCGAGATGATGCCGCCTTGCGGCGTGCCTGCCTCCGTGGGGAACAAGGTTCGATTCTCGACGTAGCCGGCTTTCAACCATCGCCGTAGAACTTCCGTGTCCGTGGGAATCTGGTGCAGCATCCATTCGTGGCTCAGATAATCGAAGCAGCCTCGAATGTCGCCTTCCAAAACCCACGGCGCGTGGTTCTGCCGACTGAGCACGCTGAAGCATTGCTCCAGCGCGTCCGCCGTGCTGCGTCCCCTGCGAAAGCCGTAGGAGTGTGAATCCCCCAGCGTCTCGGCGATGGGTTCCAACGCCAGCAAGTACAATGCTTGCATGGCGCGGTCTTTCATCGTCGGAATACCGAGCGGACGCAACTTGCCGTTGGCTTTCGGGATGTGAACGCGGCGCAGTGGTTGCGGTTGATACCCGCGTCGTCGTAACGACCCAATGGATTTGTGTTTGGCTCCCGGAGAGTTCCAGATTGCTCCGTCCACTCCGGGGGTTCTCTTGCCTTGATTTTCCGTCACTCGTTTCACGGCCAAGGCTTTGCCGGAAAACGAGTGGGTCAGCAACCGTTGCAAGGCTTTCACCTTGCCCCAGCGGCCTTCCCGTGTTGCCTTGACGATACGCGCTTGCAGCCTTCTGACGTGGCGTTCACACTGGGGCCAGTTCATCTGTTCCCAGCATTGTGCGTGGCCGGAGGATGCACACACAGATTGCTCTGCGTTCATTTGCGATTTCCTCCCACGAAGGTTCTGCGAGTTATCTCGTCACGAATGACCCGCTGGAAGTCAGCCCGCTTGCGCGGCGAGATGGAGCTGCCCTCTCTATCCATCCGATTACCGGATGGCGTTCGCTTTTTCCAGCATCCTCTGCCCGTCAACTCGTCAGCGTGCTTTACAGCCGCGCCTGCCTCTGTGAGGCGAGTTGTCGGGTTTACCGTGTTCCGCTCAAGCAACATGAAGGAGTTAGTCCCTGTCTTTTCACCGGCAGTTTGAATATCCGTGTGCCTCCACTTCACAAAGGGGCAACCCACTGCTTTGCCTTTTGGCTCAAGCCTGTCAGCGTCTTTGGCTTGTTGCGTTTCACGATGTTTACGACAGTTCACTTGTGTTGGACTGGGCCTTCAGCCTTGCTCTCCGACCAACCTTGACGCTGGCAGTCGAGAGACTTCCTCACGGTTGTCTCCTCGCCCAATCGGGCGGAGTAGCGTTGTCACGGCAGCTTCCCACACAACCGTTGCCAGTTGTGCAGGTGCCGTTAGGCTCCTGCGGACGGAACCGCAGGTTCGGCTTATGGTTTTATCCATATCGAACGATTACTTGAGCGACTTTCACGTCGCACGCGAAGCAAACCGTGCGTTGGTCACGGCCGTCACAACAACCGTTTCCACTTGGGAAACCAACCGG
>JALHHX010000052.1 GCA_022837245.1 Lentisphaerota bacterium | reverse complement strand
CGCGGCTCCAGTCGATGCCTTCTTGAGTGAGCAGCGCTTTTAGCATTTCGAACTGAGAGGCTCCGGTCGCGAGGATCACGCGCGCCTCGCCCCTTTCTTTGAGTGCCTTGCGTATGCGCTCGGCGCCGAATTCGGCGGCCGCGCGGCCGCATGCGGTGCGTGTGCGGAGGATGTTCAGGTTGAGGGATTTCATTGGATGTTCCTTTTGTTTGTGGTGATGTCAAATAATGCCGCAAGCGGCATGTGTGCTTGATGGTGGGCTTCAGCGGCCTTCTTTGTCCTGCTTCATCTCATTCAGGGAGAATTCGGCCTGGGTGCTGACTTTGTCGAGGCGTCCGTCGAGCATCCAGCAGATGCGGTCCGAGGATCGCAGCATTTTGGGATCGTGCGTGGAGCAGATCACGGTGACGCCGTCGTTGGTGTTGAGTTCCTTGAGGAGGTCTATTATTTCCGAACCGGTTTTCGTGTCGAGGTTGCCCGTGGGTTCGTCGGCGAGGATGATCGTGGGTGTGTTTGCAAGCGCTCTCGCGACTGCCACTCGCTGCTGCTGTCCGCCTGAGAGTTCGAAGGGCTTGTTGTTGAGGCGGTGGCCGAGGCCGACGCGCTCGAGGATAGCCTTGCCGCGTTTTTCGGCCTCGGCAGGCTTGGTGCCTTGGAATACCATTGGCAGGGTGACGTTCTGCAGCGCGCTCATGACCTGAATCAAGTTGAAGGTCTGGAAGATGTATCCTATGCGGTTGCACCTGAACCACGCCTGTTGGCTTTCTGTCATGTCGAAGACTGACTGTCCTTCGAACAGGACGCGCCCTTCGGTCGGGACGTCGAGCGCCCCCAGCTGGTTGAAGAAAGTCGATTTTCCGGAGCCGGAAGGGCCCATTATGGAGAGGAACTCCCCGCGGCCGACTTCGAGGTCGATACCCTTGAGGGCCCAGAGGACTTCGTCCCCGGTGACATATCTTTTCTTGACGTTTTCTGTGACGATTATAGGGTCGGCTGGCATGGTGCGTATCCTCCTAGTGCCCGAACTCGTCGGTGGTGAAATCTATTTCATGAGGCTTGGCCGCCTTGACTATCATGCCGTCTTCTATCCATAAGATGCGGTCTGAGGCCTGGAGCATTTTCAAGTCGTGCGTGGCGGATATCACGGTAACCCCGAGTTCTTTCTGAAGCTGTTTGAAAAGATCGATGATCTCCTGGCCCGTGTGCTGGTCGAGGTTCGCTGTGGGTTCGTCGGCCAGTATGATGTCAGGCGAATTGGCGAGGGCACGTGCGATTGCGACTCGCTGCTGCTGTCCGCCGGAGAGCTCGGCAGGTTTATGCAGGATGCGGTGGCCGAGCCCCACCATGCGGAGGATCTTGATCCCTTTTTCCCGGGACTCTTCTGAGTTGAGGCCGACGAAGCTCATGGGCAGTGTAACGTTCTCAAGGCAGGTCATGACCTGGATGAGGTTGTATGTCTGGAAGACATATCCGATCTTGCGGCAACGCAGCCATGCGAGTTCGCCGGCGTCGAGCTGGGCGATGTCGACCTGGTCGATGTAGACGCGTCCGGAGGTGGGTTTCGCCAATGCGCCGATGGCGTTGAAAAGAGTGGACTTGCCGGAGCCGGACGGCCCCATTATGGAGAGGTATTCGCCGCGGTACACGTCGAGCGTGGCACCGCGCAGCGCGTGCGTGACCTGGTTGCCTTGGCGGTAATCCTTGTGGATGTCGATGCCGCGTATGATGACGGAGGGTCCGCCTCCCTCTGGTTCTTCGAAGAGCGACTGCATTTTCTGCTTGCTGGCGGGATATGTTGCGGTGTTTGCCATTTGTTGTTTCTCAGACTGTGGAGCGAAGCGCCGTGGCCGGAACCATGGAAGCGGCGATGTGCGCAGGATAGATTGCCGATATAATCGATAGGAAGATGCCGGCGGCGAGGCCTCCGATTCCGTAGAGCAGAAGCGCTCCGACCGGCAGGGAGCTGAAGACGAGCCCGGCCCCGTATATGAACGAGTATGCTGCCAGCGAGAACGCGCAGCCTGTCAGCACGCCCAATAGACCTCCGACGAAGCCGAGAATCGACGCCTCTATAACGAAAATGCGCGTGACGAACGACGAGAGAGCGCCAAGGCATTTCATGGTTCCGATTTCGCGGAAGCGTTCGGTCACGGACATGAGCATCGCGTTCGTGATGCCTATGACGGTGACCAGGATCGAGATTGAGACAATCCATCTCGAGCGGAAACGGTCCTTCTTGGCGTCGGCCTCTTTGCGCTCCTGCTCCTCCGCGCTGATTTTTCGCGAGAGCGTTATGAAGCGTCTGGCGCTTCCTTCGGGGATTTCGTCAGGGACGGTCATGCCGGGGATTGTCGAGGCAACCATTGCCGCTCTACCAGAATCGAGGAAGCCGCTCCAGTCGAAATCTGGAACCGTGCCGTTGCCCATCACGAAGACTATCTCCGGCGATTCATGCGCAGTTGGCGCGGCGCCTTTAATCACGCGCTGCGGGGTGGGGGAACCGGCGCCGCCAATGGCCAGATCGGCGTCGAAATAGTCCACCAGCGATTCGGCAACGCGCGTTTCCGTTTCGGAAAGAACGCCGCTGCCAATGATCTGCACCTGCTTGTCCTTGAGGGGCGGCAGGTCGGCCCGTATGAAAGACTGGATGCGGTCAGCTTCCTCGCGGACGGCGTCTTCCGACGCGACGCCTTTTTTGATGAGCTGACCGGTGGTGATCGACATCAAAAACGCGATGCCGCAGACGATGCCGGTAAGAGTTATGGCGGAGCGGCCGAGGCGTATGCGGAGACCTTGCGTGACGACCCCCAAGGCCACTGATCCTGGAAGTTTGACTTGGTCGGGGACGGTGCTGCGCCCCTTGCCTGCCGTGTTGGCCGCTTTGTTTTTTGATTTTGGTTTCATTTGCGGTTGGGTCAGAACGGTGCCGAAGATACTGCGCTTTGTATAAGATTCATTGCGATGACTGTCATCGAGATCAATCCCGCACCGGTGAAATACCCGGCCATTATAGTCGGTCCCATGCGCAGGAAGTTGTTCGCTCCGAATTTTTTCTGGAAGTAGAACCGGCCGACCATGGCGCCCACGATTTCCAGCGCCATGGTGTGCGGGAGCTGGCCTAGGCCGCGTATCAGGCCGTAAACGAAAAGCGTGGGCAGCCCAAGGATCCCGAAGACTGTGAACAGCAATAGCGTCGTGCCGCCGCCGGCGAGCATCGCACTGGGGTGCACGGCCTTGGCGAACTCGGTGTCGGCGAAGCGCGCCACGGCGTCGGCGGCGCCCACCGCGCCAGACGTCACTTCGGGATGGAAAGTGGACGACCACAGCAGCGTGTTGTTCTTGACCATGAGCTCCCAGTTGAGCTGCGCCGCGGGGAACATCTCGGACGGTATCTCGTTTGCCTTCCAGATAAAAGCCCAGAAGATGAACGAGAATATGCAGAGGCAGGGAAAGGCGAGTGCCTCAGCCTTCATGAGCGAGGTGAACTTTACGCCTGTGAGCTCGTTGATGCGGAACGTCTGGGCATAGGCGCCGTAGTTGTCTATCGGGATGGGTGCCAGCCAGATGTCGAGCGAGTTGCTGCCAGACAGGATGAAAGCGCCTTCGCGCACGAACGGTATGGCTATGGCCTGCCCGGTGAGGCCCATGAGGCGCGCGTTCACGTATGAGATGAACGGGTTGTAAAGGAAGCAGAAGATCAACAGGAAGGGCAGGATCCCCTTGACAAGATAGTTGCAGAGCAGAATCATCACTATGCTGGACATGCAGTAGATGCCGATTGCTATCCAGACCGGGTAGTCGCCACGCCCGAGATTTGGGGTCCGCCACAGCGAGTTAGTCTGCGCCTCGCGCGAATGCGCGAGCGCCGCCGGGTTTGGATGTTTCGCGAGGAATTCGCGCCGTTCCTTCGTCTTTTTATGCATTTCGCGCAAAGTGGACGTTATGGACACCACAGCGATGGCCGCCGCCGCGCCGAAGCCGAACGACATCCAGAAGTCCACGTTGTTCACGAACGTGGTGTTGACGGTGTTCATTCCGGGCTGCCACTGGACCAGTATCTCCGCCGAACGCAGGATCGGGTTTGCCACGAATGTGGCTACGATGCCCGCGAACGATCCCATGATCGCCCAGAACGGCAGAACCATGCCGAGGAGGATCACGCCTATGTCTATGACTACGCCGGTTGGCACGGCTGGCAGGATGCTCTCCGTCATCGTGGTGGTGTCGAGGTACGGCTGCGGGATCAGGTATATTGGTTTGTCCAATATCATTCCGCTGATTGCGGGGACGCCCACCTGCAGGATTCCGAACAGCACGCCGATGAGGGCGCCAAGCGAAAAGATGCGCCAGCGCGAATATACTTTGTGCCCTTCGGCGTCGTACTTCACTTTTTTGGTGCCGTCGTCTTTTTCCAGGGATTCCGCTATGGCGAGCGAGCCCTGCGCGGTGATCGGCGCAGTGGGGAAGGGGAGCTGCTCGACGTCGGAGCAGAGCCGGAAGAGCGCGTATCCGATCGTGAATTTATTGACGAGCGCGATCGCAGCGGACAGCAGCGCTATTGCGATGGGCTTGAACCAGTCTGGATGGAAGAGATTGCGCTCCGTGATGGCCGGGGAGTCGGGGGCGGGGCTGTACCAGTCTGGGAAATGGTCCTGCATCCCGAGGTTGCGCACCGTGTCCGAGGTCACCGTGTAGGCGCGGATCACGAACTGCCCGATCGGGCCGCCGAGGCACATTACGGACGCCACGGCGAGCAGGATGATCAGGTTGCCCTTGGACATCGTCTTCATCGCGCGGCGCGTGATCTCGGAGAAGAGGATCACGGTGACCCACGTCCCGACCTGCCCCATGCTGCCGCCCGTCATTAGCGACAAATAAATCGAGCCAGGCATCATCACGAGCCCGCAGAATATGATGCCCGCCACGGTCGACCACCCGAAGCCGTCCTCAAAAGTCTCCGGTGGCTTCAGCAGGTTCCGGTATCGTTCTAGTTCGCGGTCTACCTTCTTAGCCATTGGTCACTCCTTGGGGGTCTTCAATGTCGGTCGTCGCGGAGGCTTCAAGCAGTGCCTTCGCCTGGGTGTGAAAGTCTTCTTTCATGTCGTCGGTCGCCGCGCGCCAGTGCAGGAAGTGCTCGCGGATCTTGCGCACGAGCGGGGTGTTAAGGCGCTGCCATGCGTCGTGCGTGCCGGTGAGGCGGCGCATCTTCATGTGCGACACGTATTCCCCGGTGGCGGGGTCTGTTACAAGTTCGATTCGTATTAGCTGAGAGACGCCGAGGTCGAACGGCTTGCACCAGACGGTGACCTCCACGTAAGGGACTATGTCGTCTCCGCCGCGCCTTTCCTCGTGCTCCTGCGCACTTCTATCCGGCACTGCCGCGGCGAGCCGCGGCACTCCCGCGAAGAACGCACCGGCGGAGCCTTCGCCGTTGTTTATGAAATAGCGGTGGAAAAACCCGAGCACTGCTATGCGGTCGTAGTGGGTGAATGTGAACGGCAGGTCGAAGGAAAGCTCGTCGCCCTCCGTCTTGGGCATCGTCCATCCCGCGTCTTCCGAAGGTTTCGCGATTTCCATCGCCTGGCGAGCCGGAAACCATGTTGACAAAATTGTCACCGCAGCGATCGCAAGCGAGGCGTAAACGGTGGATAGGGAGGTGAAGTTCATGTTCAGGCCACCAGTCAGGTCGAGCGCCGTAAGCACGCGTCCCGTGCCCTGCGCCAGGACGTAGCCCAGCACCACGCCCACGACAGCGTAAACGAGCGATTCCGCAACAAACATGAAGAAGATGTTTCGCGGGGAGATGCCGACGGCGTTGTACACGAAGATCTCGTCGCGCCGCTCGTAAACCGAGCCCTTCATCGTGTTGAGCACGGTCAGACCTGCGATGACCAGCGGTATTATGAGATCCATGAGACCCGCCAGTGAGCTGACGCGTGCTCGACGGGCGATGTAGCCAACGCCATCCAGCCCGTAGTATGTCTGGCGCGAGGTCTGCTCCAAATGCGCATCGATCTCCCGGCGCGCAGTCGGGTAGTCGGCTGAGTTCATGTCGACGACTGCCGACATTATGCGTATGGCGGCTGCATCCGCAGGCTCGATATGGCCGTTGAGGGCGAAAATTGCGTCTTCCGCCGGCACCCGCGGGTCGTCTGATTCGGCAAGCACGATGTTGGAATTGACGACGCGTGGCGAGACCAGAGCCTCTATGTCGAACGGAAGCAGGTTTTCGCCGTCCACGTCGCGGACTTCGGCGAACCCACGCGAATCGAAGATGCCGTGGATGAAGAACGGGGCGCCGTTGAGCGCCACGTCGACCGGGCCTGAGTTAACGTCCGGAACTGTGATTCCGAGCCTCTGCGCCATGACGTCGGATATTATGAGAGGGAGCGGGCCGGACTTGTTTTCCTGCTGGGCGGTGGTGAACCATCCATTTGTGGTGAGCATCGGGATCGACGGGGCGATGGGCTCCGTGGCGTCGAAAAGCAGCGCGGTCTTGGCAGAGCGGGTTGTCGCAGCGCCGCCCGAGCCTGCCGTGATCGCCAGCGGCGACGGGGTGCCCTTGTTGGCGCTTGGATCATATATTCCGGGCAGCACACGGCGGATGTTGACCTGGAAACGGCGGCCATAGCGGGCCTTGAGTGCGTTGATTTCGCCATCGGTGACCGGAGTGAAACGCGGCTCGCGAACCAGTATGCCCTGGTACTCGGCCTTGCCTATGGCGCGGTTTCGGTTGACGATGTTCGACTGCGCGGAGGAGAAGCTGATCATGACGAACGTCATCAAGACGAGCGAAGCGCAGGTGAGGCCTGTGCGCACCTTGCGCTTGTGCATGTTGTTGAGACCGAGCATGAACGCCGTCGTCATCATGCCCATCTTGTTGCCTTCGGCGTTTTGGACTTCGCCCTTGGCGGCGCGGAGCGCGTCGATGTTTTCTTTGAATTTGGCAGATAGCAAGATGGTCGCCGAGCCCGCGATGAAGATGATGACGAACCCCAGAAGTATCATTATCGAGGACCGCACGATCTGGAACGCGGGGTGCAGCATGCGCAGCAGTATGAACACGGTCAGGAATATCCCCGCCTCTGCGAGAAGCTGCTTGCGGATGTCGGTGAAGCCGAAGACAAGCTTTTCAAAGAAGAACATGAACGGCACGAGCAGCGCCATGTACCAGAGGATGCCCCACACGGCATCGGTGATCGACTTGTGTATGACCGGGTGGTTGAGAATCAGGTACGAGAGCGAGGAACGGAAAATCTGACGGCGGTCAAGAGCCGGGGCTTCCATCGTCCCGGCCTGATGCGCCAGTTCCTTCGCCCGTTCGTGAAAGGTGAGCGTCATATCGTCGGCCATGCCGTACCGGCGCTGCAGATCAAGCCGCTTCTCGGCAAGATCTATCATGGAGGCGGAGGATTCGCGGGCGATCTCACGAAGCACGGGAGTATCCTGCGCCACGTAGCCGGCGCCGTCGATCTCGCTGTCGCGGTTTGGTTTGAAGCCTATCCAGTTTGTCTGCGTCGTGCCCAAGGCGAACGCGCGGATCACAGACACCAGCTCATTCTCGGGCGAGCCTGCGCGCAACGTTACGAAGAAGCGCTCGCGCGGCTCGATGAAGTCCATCATGCCGAATGTGTCCACATACGGGCTCTTGGACTTGAATTCAGAGAGCCCTCTCGGCTGGATAAACGAGGAGGCCGTGAAGTTCTTCATCGATTGCGGGTTCACGGCATCGAGGATTGCGACCGGCGCCGCGCGGTAGAGTATGAGGTTGTTCGGCGCGTCGAAAAGCGTCTCGGTAGACTTGTAGATCAACTGCGCGGAAGACCCCGTGTCCTTCACGTGGCTTATCACGCCGTCCTTGTTGAAGTAGAATGCGAATGACTGCTGCGGACGCTGCCATTTGCTCTGCGGGAACACCAGGTGGCTTGCCGAGAAAACACCGTATGGATCGGTGAGCAACGGCGGCTTGTTGGCCGAGTACACAAGCGCTCCCGCCACGGGGAAGTTTGGGACGATGGAGTTGCCCACGCCTGCGGCGAGCACCTTGCCGTGGAATGAATATTCCTCCTGGATGGGGATGCGCTGGAACCGTCCCGCGCCCTCCGCGGTGGCGGCTGCGGCCTCGCCCAGCACTTGGAGCGACGAGGCTATCGAGGCCAGGTTGGTCGCAGCTGGGTTCTCATGCGGCAGATCGCCCACGTTCGCGTACGCATTCATCGGCGAGATGACGGAAAACGCGGGATGCGAGAACACGGCCCAAGGGGTGGCTGCGAGACGCGTCGATTGACGCGAAAGCTCCGCGGAAAAGGAACTTGTGCGCGCCGGTGGGCGAAGCGTGAGCCTGTTCTGCAGCCCAAGCGAATGGACGGAGTCCTCGAGCATGCGGTGGAACGTCTGCGCCGCGGAGGCGTGTGCGATTTCCGTGCCGGAGGTGAACGCTAAGGTCTCCTGCTCGGGGTTTGTCGCCGAGGGGTTCAACTCCGGCGCTATGACGATGTAGTCGTGGTAGCCCGAGAGGCGTTGCTGCAGTTTGGAGTCGCGTGCCAGCGAATCAGCGCGGCGTTCATGGTGGGCGGCGAGCATGCCGAAGTGGGCGCGCAAAGCGTGGCGCAAGTTGTTCGAGGCCTCCGGATCTATAGCAAGCTCCTCGGGGGTGGCGATATATCCGCCATCGCCTGCTTGCGGCCGCTCGAGAAAACGCCGGAAGGGTAGCGCCGAGAGCGTGTTAAGCTCATCATAGTGCTGCTTCTTGGCACGGAAGTCGGCGAACTCCGGCGATTTTAGATTGTCGGGATCCTCCTGGAATTTTATCTCCGCCTGCAAAAGCGTTTCGGCGTAGTCGAAGACCCGCAGGCGCAAGACGTAGTTGAACTGGGTGCGGAAGAGCGCGCCGGCTCCTTCTGAAAGTGCGTCCACCGCGTCCGCGGAGTTCTGCGCCCCGTCGGGTGTGGCAAAACCGGGATCCTCGAAGAGCGCGAGGATTTCCGTGATCTCGGCGAGTGCCTTGTTGTTCACTGCCGTCTCGGCTTTCAGACGCTCGCCTTCAAGATCCGCCTCGCCGGCGCGGCCGACTACGGATAGCAGGCGCGCGGCGCCGATCTGCGACGCCCCGGCGCCTGAGAGCGCTGCGAAAACCACGTCGCGCCGCTGCGAGCCGCGGTTTGCGGAGAGACCCTCCATCAATTGGAGCATTGTGGCGGTCTGAAGCGTCTGGTGCGAGCCGGGCGCATGGTCGGGGAGGAGCGACGGAGAATCGTAGTATACAGGAATCACGAGCGCCGATTCGGCCGCGGAGCCTAGCGCGCGCATGATGCCGATAACGTTGCGGGAGCGCGCTTCAACCCAGCGGGAGTTGACCTTTAGCGTTGCCGGAGCGCCGAGCGAGTCGAGCACTAGCGGGTCGGCCACCACGCGGACGACGTTGGCCGGGATGCCGGTGAACGACATCTTGCGCAGGTCGTCAGGGGATATTTTTTCGAGGCCGCCGGAGTGCGTGTACACGACTGCTTGGAAGCCTAGATCGCAATACGCGCCGGGATTAACCCGGAATTCGTTGGGCGGCGGCTTCGAAAGGTCTATGACGGCGATCTTGTCCGTGAAGGCTTCCGCTGCTGCGAGGCTGCCGTCCGACACTTCGAATAAATCCCCCGAGACCCCTCCCGCAGGTGTTGCCACCGGCTGCACATAGTTCGGGCCTAGTGGCCATGCGGGAATCGCCTCTTCCGAGCCTTCGACGCTCAAAGTGCCATTGCCGCCGTCAGTCACCACCGTGGCGAAATCCACATCTTGGTCGAAGACTTCGAGACCGGCTTCGCGGAATGCCGATTCGACGGCTGCGGCCGTTTGCACGGCGCCTTCCTGGCCGGTCGCGCGGGAGCCGAACGCGGCGAGCTGCGCGTAGCGTGCGCCCACGGCGTCGTGGGCGAGGGAGGAGGCAACGGCGCTGTGGTCCGACTTTTCGTCCGGGCGCACCGACGGCTCGAACGGCTCGGGGGTGAACACGCGGAGGAAAACCACGATCACGGCGAGCAGTGCCGCCGCGAATGCGGAGAAGCCGATGATCTGTGCTTTGTTACTTTTCATCGCTTAGGGGATTCCATAGTAAAAGTGGCTCGATCCGCTCGACACCGAAATGGTGTTGATGACCGTGAAAATAAAGATTGAGACGACGCATCCGACGAATGAGCCGAGGAAAAAGGGCTGTAGCTTCTTCGTGACGGCCGGGGCGCCGCCCACCTTTAGGACTGTGTAGCGTATGGCCCACGCGACGAGCAGGGAGCCCCAGTTGGCCCCGTCGTTGAGGTGGGTCGAGCCCAAAAGGAATCCGATGGGGTGGAACCAGAAGCCCGAGAAGAACTGGCGCAGAATGGCAAGGATGACCGTCACTATCCCGCCGAAGAGCATCATGCCCGTGCCCCATGCGGATCCGCCGGCGGAAGCCGCGCCGGTGCCTTCGCGTAGCCATTGCGCCGTGGTTTCGTTTAGCGTCGCGCGGTAGCTGTTGAAGAACCAGTTGAGTCCGTTGAAGCCCCATTGGAAGCGTACGTTATCTCCGCCGATTGAATAGGCGTTTGAGAGGAATACCCAGCCACCTATGAATAGGCCGCCCAGAATTCCCATCAGACAGGTGCCGGCGATGTCGCGCGGGCGCATCCGCATCCGGTTTCCGATCTGCACCATTTCAAACTGCATTCCAGGAATAAGATAGAACACCGTAACTGTCAGGAACCCGGAGAGGATCAGCGCGACCAACATCCCCTCTGCGCCGAAAATCGTAATGCCGCCGCAAAGCGAAACGAACAGCATCGAGTTGTATGGGGTGAAATATCCGAACGGCGTGCCGCATTCCGCGCGGATCTTCGCGGCGATGAATCCTACCATGACCAGGAACGCGAACATGAGGAGCATCGAGCCGGAGGTCGCGCCCGTCACCTTTGCCCAGATGAAGACGCCGATGTGGCAGAGTACCAACACCGCCACGGCCATACGCGAGGAGAGGACTTCTCCCTCCTCCCGTGGCGTGCCGCGCCACGCCGCCTTGAGCACGGCCCAGATGTGGCGTCTTGAGAATATAATCACAATCAGGAAGTACCCGAGATATGCGCCGATCGTCTGTTCGTCCCGCCACGGGAAGCCTGGGTTTACTTTGAGGTCGGTCAAATATCCGATCGGGTAGATGAACCGGCAGACCCAGTAGCCAACGACTACGGATATAAGCACGTTGAGTTCAAAGAAAACGGCAATGGAGATGATGAATAGCGACAGCACCATATTGACGTCGAACATGCCACCCCAAGAGGGGTTGGTGACGTAGTCGCCGAGGAAGATGTCCACTGTTATGTCCGGTATGCGCGGATTGAACGCATGCCAGCCCTTGAACCCCGCGATAGCCAGCGCGAAGATGAACCCCGCCCACATATAGCGATTGCGCCATACTGAGGGAAATGGCGCGGTGGGATCTTCATCCTCGGCACCTATTATTCCCATCGGGATCTTCGAGTTCGGCATCGGATAGCGCTCGCCGTCGGCCCACTTGCGGCGCATGATCACGTTCACGGCGAAAAAAGCTCCGCAGAGAAGCAGAATGTACGACGACCACACTAGCGCCGGCCGAGCCCACTCCCTAAGAGGGATGTAACCCTTTATAATGTAGGAGAGGCCTGCGGCCGAAAACATATTGTCGGGTTTCACGATTGCTCCCGCCGGCCGGTCTTCCGGTGCCATCGCGAGCCATTCGGATTCCCCTATGGCCTGGCGCCCGCGGAAAGCGCCCTCAAGTGCGGCCACGGACATCACCTTGGGGTCTGCGAATGCAACGCTGCCACGCCCAGACAGTCCGAACTGCACGACGATGTTGCTGCTGCTGTAGGAGGAGAGCTCTTTGCCGTACGCGCCAATGCGCACGAACCCCGTTTTGTGCAGATAAGTCTTCTTGTTCGCGTCGCGTTCCGTGAACAGGGTGTTCGGAACGGCGCCTCCATCAGAATAAACGCGGCAGAAGATCTCGCTGTCGCGCTCAAGCCCCTCCGTGCGGGCGAGGACCGTTACCAAGTGCGGGTTGCCGGGCTCCGCTGAATTCCTGCGAGATCTATCGATTGGAATGGAAAAAGAAATAGAGCCTTGCTGGTCGTCCGCCGTGTTGGATACCACCGGCAGCCACTCCCTGCGGTTCTCCTCATACTCGATTTCCTTCCACTCTACCGAGCCGTCGAGAATAATTCCGGCACCAGCCCCGCCTCCGGAAGCCGTCTCCGATGCCGCTTTGAAATCGGCGCCAACCAGGTTGGGTCCGTGCGGCCAGAGATTGTCATTGTATGCATCGATGAAATCGAAGCTGGAATTTCGCAGTGGCGCCGATGTTATGCCGAGAAACCTGTGCCAGAACCCCTGGGTCATCATCGGCACTGCCATCATCATGGCGAACGCCACGCAAACCATCTCGGCTCTGGTAAGCAGGCGGAACTTGAACGCCGCGGCAAGCAGTCCAACCACCAGCACCATGAACACAAGAACGATCAGCGCAGGGACCGGCAACGCTGCCTCCGCTATAAACCAAGATTCTGCCAGCAGAATAACGGTGAGCTGCGTGTATATTCCCGCCAAGAGCATGCCGAGGACACATGCTATAATGGAACGAGGAGTTAACCCCGGCACAAAACGCCGGCCTTTTCCGTCTTTAGTATAGTCGCTTTTAGAAAACATTGACCATCCCATTCGACTCCGCACCGCGAACCAGCGGCTCGGATACGCGAGAGTAAGAGTTGCAAGGTAAAAATGAAACGCGATTCTAGCATTTTAATCGCGGTCAAACAATAGTTAGTTCATCCTGTATTTTATCCAATTTCTTCCCGTTTCTTCAGGTTTTCGGGCGGGAAAGGACGTGACGGAGTCTGGCACCAGCACTCCGGGTTGGGACTCTGCCGCAGGACGTGACGGAGTCTGGCACCAGCACTACGGTTTGGACTCTGCCGCGGTGCGGCTCCCTGGCGCGTTGCCCTCCAACGCAGAAGGGCGGCACTCCTCTGATGATGTGAAACAAAAAATCCCACTTGACGTGCGAAGCGGTTCTAGATGCTGAATGTATCCGTGTGCTTGCTGCGGCCTATTGTAAGCAATATCCACGGAGGTTCCAGACCAGTTACATTCTACAAATTAAGAAGGAAGCCATGATGTGCTTCAGGGCCCTTCGGGCATTACCACTTATCAGGCGGTTTCGACTGCGCGGCATATCACGGCTCCACGGCGTTAATTCAAAAGCATACCCTCGTTCATTTTGGGCGTGGCATGGTGCCGCGCTCGCCCACGGTGGGCGGATGGATGCTTCAGCCTGCCGAACGCCCCGCGAGGCAAGCCGTCAGGCGCAGCGTCGCGGGGGGGGCAAGAGCCTCAGTCTAGAACAGGAAAATATCATGGATAAATCAAATTCGATCAGGTTAATGTCATGTGCCTTTGCGGTTTTATGTGCGATTTTCTGCTCCACACAGGTGATGGGGGCTTGGCAGGGCGGGCTCAAAGGCGGCAAGGTCACAGGAGGCCGCAACTTGACTGAA
>JALHHX010000051.1 GCA_022837245.1 Lentisphaerota bacterium | reverse complement strand
ACCAGTGGTCTGCCTTTGCCATGGTGTTATATGCCTGCGGCACACGGTGCGCACAAACCCCTGAAAAAAACATTTAGTCATGCCGAAAGGTACGGTGGCGGGGTTCCAACACGGCCACACGTGATTATTGTAATCTTGCAATTCCATGCAAGATTACGGTGGCGGGGTTACAACACAGCCACACGCGATTATTGTAATCCCGTGATTTTACGCAAGATTACGGTGGCAGGGTTCCAACACGGCCACACGTGATTATTGTAATCCCGTGTTTTTACGCAAGATTACGGCGGATGGATTTCCACTCTGCCATGTGTGATTATTGTAATCCCCTGATCCCGCGCAAGATTACGGCGGCAGGGTCTCCACCCTGCCACGCGGGATTACTGTAATCTTGCAATTCCATGCAAGATTACGGCGGATGGGTTTCCACTCTGCCATGTGTGATTATTGTAATCTCGTGATTTTACGCAAGATTACGGTGGCAGGGTTCCAACACAGCCACACGCGATTATTGTAATCTCGTGTTTTTTTCACAAGATTACAATAAACGACTCGGACTCCAGCGCAATAGTCCCGCGAGGGAACCGCAGTTGCGGCGAGTAAAATTGGGGAAAGTCCACGTCGAATTGCAGTTTGACGGGTGGAAGGGTTATGGTGTATATTGACGCCGTATTTTTATTTTTTGTCCGCATACCGTTGTTGCGGGAGTAATTATTTTGGAGTTTACGATGTCTGACGATGCAGTTGCTGAATTTGTTGATGATGAGAAACGCCTGTGCGGGCTGGTGGTTGATTTCGATAATGCCTTTATCGATGGGATCTCGGTTTTCGAAAAAACCATCGGAAAGGTGTTTGAAGAAAAAGGACTTGATTACAACAAGGGAATTTTCATGCGCAAAATCCTCGGAGGCCGCGTCCAGCACGTGCTCTCGATGATTTCAAAAGCGGACGGTGAAGCCAAGCCGGAGGAAGTTCTGGAGGAGCTTTACTCGAAAATGGACAAAGCCATTGATGAGGCCCAGGTCAATCCCGTTGTGCTCGATATCTGCGCCAAAACTCTCGCGGAGGGTGGCCGCGTGGTGTTCGTGACATTCCATGCGGTTGAAGTTGTGAAGCGCAAAATCGCGGAGCACGGTTTGGAAGACGCGCTCGTTTACAAGGCTGAACGCAATGACAGGTTTACGGATTTCCCCAAAGATTCCTGGGCCAAGGCCTCACGAATGATCAAGCTCAACCCCAGAAGCAGCACGGCGTTCGTCGCCACAAGCAAAGGCGCCAAAAACACGATATACGCCGGCATGCACACAGTGGCGTTCCCGAGCGAACTTACGTCGTTCCAGGATTTCTCCGGTTCCGACTTCATTGTTGAACCAGATTCCAATGACGACGGGCTTCCGGAGAAGATCCTCGACTTGATGTCGATGCGCCTCGACTAGCGCAGGTCAGGCTTCACCCGTTTCTACAACGGAGAGGATCGCGCCGAAAACAAGCACGGCGAATGCCCAGGTGATTGAAGGCATTTGGAAGCTGAAGTCGCCCAGCGAATGGATCGTCATTATCAGGCACGCGAGTAGCGCGGCAAGCGGGAGCGCCCGCTCTAACTCGCGATCGCTTTCACTCCGGTTGGCGTGGGTCTGGGTTTTAAACAGAACCACGAGAACCGTCAATAGACCCGCCAGGAAGAGAGCAAGGCCAACCATGCCGTGCTCCTCTATAAGTTGCGTCCAGTCGCTATGCACTTCGTAGAGGTGGTACTCGGAGTTTGTGAGGCGGGGGAATTTTATCGAGGAGTAGCCGCCAGAGCCGGGGCGGACAACCGGGTTGCCGTCCCTGTCTATATCCGTCGCGGCGAATTCGGCCCACCGCGATGAATGCTGGCCGGGGCCGATGCCCCAGACAGGGTTGCTTCTCCATGCGCGGAGCGCCGACTGTATGTACATGCCGCGGTCGAAAGAATACCAAAAGCCATCAACGACTCTGTCTTTAAATTCGGGCGTTCCGAAGTTTTCGGCGGCGATGTTGTACAGCCCGTGGCTTTTGACGCGCGCCATCAGCGGGTTGTTGGTCTTGACTATGGCGATGACAGATGCGGCAACGGCCAGTATGATTGCGGCAGGCGCGATGAGCTTGGCGCGGAGTCCGCGTCCGCGCATGCCAAGTATAGGGATGCCGATTAGCAACCCGATTGTAAGCGACGCTAAGCCACCGCGGGAGAGCGTGAGGAAGTTAGGGATGAACAGTACTACGGCAATGGCTGCCGCCACTATTCTGGTGCGGCGCGATATGCGGGGTGCGCAGAGCAGCGCCACGCAGAGGCATATTGCAAGGTTCATGTAAGCCGAAAGGTGGTTCGGGCAGAAGAATACGGCTTTGGCGCGCCCGCCATAGGTCCACTGGCTGAGTATCCAGAGAACGTAGTCGCCATTATGGAAAAACTGGTTCACTGTGGCGTAGATGGCGATGACTACGGCGTTTACGAGAAACGCACCTGTAAGTATACGCAACTTCCGGCGCGTGAATGATAGGAACATCACAATGCAAATTGCGGCGGGCGTGAAAAACAGCAGGAGGCTGCGTTCGGCGTCCATTGCGACGATCGGCCGTCCGTCGCCCGAATCGAATTGACGGCGTAGCAGCGCGTACATGAGAAACGGCAGGCATGAGACAAAGACGGCGACAACGGAACCAGACATTGAGAAATGGCCGCGCAGCGATTGCCGTTGATCGGGGCTGCTGGTGAAGACATTGCTTAGCAATACACCGAGTCCGGAGAAGAGGCATCCGGCAAAAATGAGCGCCGCCATAGGCCAGAACCACCACATCTCCCAGGAGCCAAAGCACCAAGGGCTGAGGACGATGTTTAGAACTATGCAGGCGAACGCGATATTGTGCATTACCTCCGCTGCCGACACGCGTCCGGGCCCCTGGTCTTCGAATTCATATTCATCTGTCATTTTGGATTTTCCCTTCCGGGGCAAAGCGTGATCACCGGCCGGTGGTCAGCCTCTGCCGAACCTCCTGTCGAGTTCGCGGGTTGAAGTGTATATCATGGTGGGGCGCCCGCCGGGGCTCGTGTATGGCATGCTGCAACCCGCAAGACGCACGATCATTGAGGTCAGCTCTTCGCGCGTGAGCGGTTTCGAGGTCCGCACTGCAGCCCGGCTGGCGGCTTTGGCGATTATCTCTTCCTTCCAACGGTCCTTGCCACGCTTGGCGCCGGCCTCTTCCAGGGCGGCGGCTGTGTCGAGCAGCACGGCTTCGCAAGGCGTTTCTGAAATGGGGCCTGGCATGGCGTCGATCTTGAACGTGTCCCTGCCGAAAGGTTCGATCCCGAACCCCATCTCCTTCAGAAGCGGGATGGCCTTTTCGATGCGGTCGGCGTCGAGCGGCTCGAGCTGTACGGTCTGCGGTATGAGCAGGCGCTGCGAGGCGTCGGGCGTTTCGCCTGATATGGCCAAAAGCTCTCCGTAGAGCACTCGCTCATGGGCGGCGGCTGGGTCGAGAACCGTATATCCTCCATCTGTCTCCATTATAACATACCCTGCGGCGATGCGGCCAATGATGCGGAACCGCGTCCATGGCGCCCCCTCCGGCATGTTTACAACCACGCCTTCATCCTGCTCCCGCCATTGCGCGGCCGGCGGCTGGACGGGCGCGCTGGCACCGCCGAAAGTATTGCTGCCGGGCACGTCGAACTGGAAACGCGGATCCGGGCGCACTGGCGGCACCGCTCCGGGGACGCTGCCCGTTGGCATCCTGAAGGTGGACGGACCGGCGAAGGCTCCGGATTCCCCTTGCCGCGGCTCGGTGAACTGCTGCGGGGGCGGAGCATCGGGCCAGACCGGCTCCGGCGACGGCGGATATGGCTGATGCAGCGCGGGCATGGGCGCCCCGGAACGGTTGAGCGCGGCGGAGAGCGCGCCAATCACGGCCTCCCGCACATCGCCGATGCGCCGGAAGCGAACCTCTCGTTTGGTGGGATGGACGTTGACGTCCACATCCCCCGGCGGCAGGTCTATGAATAGGTAGACGACGGGCCGGCGGGTGTCTTCGAGGCGCGGATACGCCTCCTTTATGGCCACCTGCACGAAAGGAGCGGACGATGGACGGCGGTTCACGTAGACGCGCATACCCAGGTTGTCGGCGCGCGTCCACGACGGGATTCCGGCAAATCCGTGGACGTGGATCCCGGCGTGTTCCCAGTCGAGCGGAACCATGCGCTCCATCTCCTCGTGCCCGACGATGTCGATCAGCCTGTCGTGGAGCGTTTCGGCGGCGGCGAGGCGGTATGCATAGTCGCCATCGCTCTTCAGCGACATGGCGATATTCGGATGAGCTATGGACTGCAGCACGAACGTGTTGCGGATGTGCGCCTGTTCCGTCTGGTACGCCCGCAGAAACTTGCGGCGCGCGGGTACGTTGAAAAACAGGTCGCGCACCTCGATCGTGGTGCCTTCCGGACAGCCGCACTCCTTCACGTCCTGCATTTTACCGCCCGAGATAGTCACCTCCGTGCCGATGTCGCTGGCGCGCGTGCGGGTGCGCAATGTGAATCTGGAGACGGACGCGATGGAGGCCAGGGCCTCGCCTCGGAAGCCCAGGGTGGATATGTGCTCAATGTCGTCCACATCGCTGATCTTGCTTGTCGCCTGGCGTTCGGCAGCCATTATGGCGTCGTCGCGCGGCATGCCGCAACCGTCGTCGGAGACGCTGATGAGGTTGCGCCCTCCAGCCGTCACGACGATGTCCACGCGGGTGGCGCCCGCGTCCACTGCGTTTTCCAGCAATTCCTTGACTACGGAAGCGGGGCGCTCCACCACCTCCCCTGCGGCGATCTTGTTTGCCACATTGGCCGATAGCAGACGTATTTTCGAACCTTCGCCGCTTGTCGTAACAGTCATGGCCGGAATTCTACCACAAAAAAATAAATGTAACAAAAACATTAAACTTAATGCGCAGTGGAGCCGCCTTGCGGCAAGAGCCTCGAGGGAGCCCGCAAGCAGAGCCTGCTTGCGTGAAGTGATTAAAAAGCCCGGCGCAATACGCCCACGCCGCACCAGCCATTATTGGGCCATGCGCCATACGCCACCCGCCCGCAAATACCCCCGTTGCGGGAATACAGGCAGTGATGTACAATACGCGCATAACTAATATCACATGCGCGGATACGCGCCAACAATATCCAGGAACAAGACAAATGGCACGCAAAGTTACTATCTTCACAGGGCAATGGGCGGACCTCCCACTAGCGGAACTGGCACCCAAAATGAAATCGATCGGCTACGACGGACTCGAACTCGCTTCATGGGGCGATCATTTTGATATAGACAAGGCCGCCCGGAGCAAAGCCTACTGCGACGACAAACGCGCGTTCCTAGAATCCCACGGCCTCGAATGCTTTGCGATTTCCAACCACATGTCGGGCCAGCTCACATGCGACCGCCTGGACGAGCGCCACGAACCGTTCGCCCCGGCCGAGCTAAAAGGCGACTACAAGGCAATGGCCAAATGGGCGGCGAAACACCAGAAGGACGCCGCGAAGGCGGCCGCGAACTTCGGGGTCAAGGTCGTCACCTCGTTTACGGGCTCCCCGATATGGCACCTTCTATACTCCTTTCCACCAATGCTTCCCGGCATGATTGAGGCCGGCTACAAGCAGTTCGCGAAAACGATGCTGCCTATTCTGGACGTATTTGGCGAATACGGCGTAAAGTTCGCGCTTGAAGTCCACCCGACGGAGATCGCGTTCGACATCGCCTCGGCGCAACGCGCCCTGGAGGCGGTCGATAAGCATCCTGCCTTTGGGTTCAACTACGACCCATCGCACTTTGGCTACCAGGGCGTCGATTACGTGAAGTTCCTCTACACCTTCCCAGACCGCATTTTCCACGCGCATGTCAAGGACGCGTGGTGGGACAAGGGAGACGGCACAGTTGGGGTATTCGGCGGCCACACGGAATTCGCGGATCCGCGCCGCTTCTGGGACTTCAGGTCGCCGGGGCGTGGCGACGTTGATTTTGAACGTATAATCGTCGCGCTAAACGACATCGGTTATTCAGGTCCGCTTTCCGTCGAATGGGAGGACTCGCGCATGGAGCGTTTCCACGGTGCGCGCGAAGCGTCTGAATTTGTCCGCAAAATCGATTTCGAACGCAGCGACATCGCCTTCGACGCGCAGTTTGCACAATAGTGCAGCGGCGGGCTTGTAGCTAAAGCCCTTTACACCACTTTTCGGACTGCGACGACCTCGCCTATGTAGAAGACGTGGTAGTCGTTCTTCGGGTACATGGCGTTGAGGGAAGGGTCGAGGAGTGATTCGCCGGAGGTGGTTTGGCGGAATAATTTGCGGCATTCAAGCGCTAAATCAGCCTCTTCGAAGATGGGGGCCGCTACGGTGGAGGCAGCGGTGGGGCGGAGTCCCGACTCTGCCACTTTGTCGCAGTTGCGTCCGCTCTTGCTACCGAGGAGCTGCAACGCAGGACGGTGTTTCTCCGGGAAAGAGCAGAGCGTGAAGGTTTCGTGTTTGTCGAGGAACTCGCGCGTGTAGCGCTGCGGGCGTACCACGATCTGGACCGCGGGTTTGTTCCACATGGTGCCGATGAAGCCCCAGGAGACGGTCATGCTGTTCCAATCGCATTTGGCGAAGTCGCCGGCGCTGAGAACCATCCAGCGTTTGTCGAATGCCGTGAAGGGGCTTAGGGTGAGGTCGGAGAAGTTGATAGTTTTTAGCATTGTGTCTTCCTTTCTGTTGGTTATACCAGATTGAGGAGGCGGGCGGCGTTGCCGCCGAGGATCGCGCATTCCTGTTCTTCGGGCAGTTGCAGGGAGCGGATAGTGGCGATGGCAGAGTCTTGACCTTCCCACGGGGAGTCGCTTCCCATGAGGATTTTTTCGTAGCCGTGGCTTTCGATGATGTCCAGCAGTTGGCCTGGAGTCATGTATTCATTGCTGAAGGAGGTGTCGAAGAGGAGGTGCGAGCCGACGAGCAGGCGCTCGACGTCGGCCCAGCACTTCCAGCCTCCCATATGCGCCAGGATGGTGCGGCCGCGCGGGAGGGCGTCGATGATGTGCGAGAGGTGTTCCGGCGTGCTGTGGACCGGTGGCGGCACGCCAATATCCGCGCCGGCGTGCATTGAGAGGATGAGGCCGAGCGAGGAGACCTTTTCGTAGAGCGGAAGCATGGCGTCGTCGTCGACGTACAGCCCTTGGTATTCGGGATGGAGCTTGATGCCTTTGACGCCTGAGGCCGCAAGGCGGTCGAGCTCGTCGGACCAGTCTTCGCCTAGAGGATGCACGCTGCCGAACGGGATGATGCCGGGTTCAGTGCGCTCTATCGCCCATGAATTGACCGTGTGGTTTTGCGACGGTTTCGTGGCGATCTGCAGCATGACCGAGTAATCTATGCCATTGCGTTCCATGGAGGCGAGGAGGTCGGGCACTGTGCCGTTGAGGTAGGCCTCGATGCCGCCGTTTGCGGCGAGCATGGGAATGACGCGCTCGGCGAGCTTTTCCGGGAAGCAGTGTGTGTGGAAATCTACGATCATTGCTTTTCGTCCCATTTCTGGATGTACATGGAGAAGGTCTCGATGACGAGGCCGATTCGCGGGCCCGGGCGCACGGCCCAAGAGTCTGTGAGGACATGCACGTCGGTTGTGGCAACGGCCTTGATGGAGGGCAGGCGGCTCCACTGGTAAAGGGCGTCGGCGACGACAGTGGCGTCGACCGATGGGCCGGTGATGATGTCGATGATGATGTCGGGGTTCATCTGCGCGATGCCTTCGAGCGAAACCATGGGGTACGGGAGCTTGCCATCGTACGCGTTGACGCCGCCGGCGATCTCAATGATGTCTTCGTAGAAATTGCCTTTGCCGGAGATGTGTATGCGGCGGAGGTCGCCTGGGTCGCGGCCGGCGCAGATTAGGACGCGTGGTTTTTTCTCCGGCGCGGCGGCGCGCGCGGCGGTGACTGTTTTGTCGAGCTGCTCCAGCCAAACGGTGGCGTTGTCCTGCGCGCCAAACTTGTCGCCGAGTTCCCAGATGCCCTGCATTATGTCGTCGAGCGAATCGGACGGCACTCCGAGGTGGTTTATGCGGAGGTTGGCGAATGCGGTGTGGAGCTTCGACTGCGCCTGCGCCTCCGAGAGAATCACCCAGTCCGGTTCCATCCGGGCGATCTCCTCCACGTTGACGCTGCCGAGCGAGCCGACTGCGGGGCGGTTGGCAACCTCCGCCGGGAAGTCGCAGTGGTCGGAGCGCGCGATGACGTGTTCGCCAAGTCCTAGCATGAAAAGGGTTTCAGTGATCGACGGAACGAGCGAGACGATGCGTGGGGAAGTTGCGGCTGGCGGTTGCGGGGCGGGAGGCGCGTCGGAAGCTTTCTGGCTTTTCACGACGCGCTCCACGGCAAAGAACGCGATGATGGCGAGCACGGCTAGGATAATTTGACGGCAAAACTTTTTGTTCATTTCGAGGAGGCCCAGCGGCGTGATTCAAGAACGCGCACTGCGCAAAAGAGCAGGAATAGCGTTGTGGAGACGGCGAAAAAGACGATGCGCGAGTCAGCGTTGCCGCGTGCGAAGTCGGCGATATCCACGCGCAACTCGGGGCGTGCGATGTCGAGTCCGCCTATTTTGCCGGTGAACGTGGCGGAGAATGCCAGCGCTATTATCAATGTCAGGATAGCGGGCGGCGCCTGGTGGCGCGAGAGGAGCGAGAGGAGCGTGCCGAGGGCGCACCACATGGCTGCGAACAGGGAGGTGGCGGCGATGCCTGCCGCGAGCGAAAGCGCGCTGTGCCGTGGCGGCGGCGCGGCGAAGGCGAGATATGCGGGGAACACCAGGCATGCGATGCCGATGGCGGCGCATGTCATAATAAAAGCGGCGAGGAACTTTCCGAGAACGACCTGGGCGTCCGTCACCGGCGCGCTCATAAGCGTCTCGATGGTGCCCGAGGAGCGTTCCTGCGCGAAGAGGTTCATTGTGAACATCGCGGCGGGGATGCACATTGCGAGAAGGAGCTGCGTGCAGAGGATGGCGGGGAGGGGCTCGGTCGTGCCGGTGGAGTTGCGCAATGCGGCGGCGAATAGCAGGCCTGTGGCGGCGGTATAGACGGCGAATGCGCTCCAAGAGAGAGTGGAGCGCAGGAGCGAGAGGCAATCCCTTCGGCAGATGAGCAGTATTTTCCTCATTTGGATTGCGTCTCCTTGCTGGAATCGTATTCCTCTTTCCATTTTCCGAACATGACGGTGAGCGTGTTGTCCTTGAGACGCGCCACGTCGGTGGTGTCGGTCAGGATGCGTCCGCGTTCGATGAATATTACGCGCGTGGCGATTTCCAGAACCGTCTCGCGGGAATGCGAGGTGAAGATGAGCGTGCGTTCGGCGCCGCGTTCGGGGTCGGCGAGCAACGCGGTGGTTTTCTCGGTCTGGTAAGGGTCGCAACCGGATGCCGGGTCGTCAAGTAGCAGGACTTTCGGCTCGTGGAGCATGGCGTCTGCGAGGCCCACGCGGTGGCGGAGGCCGTGTGAAAGCGATCCGATTTTTGAGGAGCGCCAATGGGAGAGGTCGCAATCGGCAATGACGTCGTGTATGCGCTTGCGCATTTGGGGGCGTTTCATGCCGTGGAGTCTTCCGCGGAACTTGAGGTACTCGGCTACCCGCATGTCGTTGTACAACGGCACGTGTTCGGGGAGGTATCCCGTGATGGCGCGTATGGAGAGGGAGTCTTCGAAAATATCGAACCCGCCGATCTTGCCGAATCCGGCGGCGGCGGAGATGTAGGTGGCTAGGATGCGCAGCAAGGTGGTCTTGCCTGCGCCGTTGCTTCCGAGCAGCGCTATGCGCTCGCCGCGTCCGGCGTTGAACGAAACTTCGTCCAGCGCCGGATGATTTGCGAACGTCTTGGAAAGCTGCCGGATCTCAATCATAACAAGGAACGCGCGGCGGCCACCACGTTTTCGGGCGTGAAGCCGAAGTGCTTCTCGAGTTCTTTGTACGGGGCGGATTCGCCGAAGGTGTCGAGCGAGACCGTGGTGCCCTCGGCGCCGATGTACTTCGCCCAGCCGAACGACGATCCGGCCTCGACTGCCATGCGTTTGGTGCAGCGCGGATCTAGCACGCTGTCGCGGTACGCCTTCGGCTGCTTTTCAAACAGTTCCCAAGAGGGCATGTTCACTATGCGAACATTGACGTCGGAGAGTTGTTCCGCGGCCTTCATTGCGAGCGACACTTCGGAGCCCGAGGCTATGATGATGAGGTCTGGCGTGCCCTGCCCGTTTTGCATGAGGGTGTAAGCGCCTTTTTCCAGCATCGAGGCCGCAGGGTATTTCGAGCGGTCTATGATGGGGAGGTTTTGGCGCGTGAGCATGATCGCGGTGGGGCCTTCGTTGTTGCGGAGGGCGGCAAGCCAGGCGGCGCCGGTTTCGGTTGGGTCCGCAGGGCGTATGAGCGTCATGTTGGGCATCGCGCGCAGGGATGCGAGATGCTCGACCGGCTCGTGTGTCGGGCCGTCTTCGCCGAGGTAGAAAGAGTCGTGCGTGAAGACGTATATGGCGGGTATCTTCGAGATCGCGGCCACTCGCATGCATGGGCGCATATAGTCGGAAAAGACAAAGAACGTCGATGAGAACACGCGGAGACCGCCGTATACGATCAAGCCGTTTTGGACGGCGGCCATTGCGAGTTCGCGCACGCCGAACTGGAAATTGCGGCCGGAAAAATCGGCCGCCGCGATCGAGGGCGAGCCTTCGATCCACGTTTTCGTGCTGGGAGAAAGATCGGCCGAGCCGCCCACGAGGTTGGGGATGTGTTTGGTGAGGGTTTGTATGACCTTGCCGGAGGCGGCGCGTGTTGCAACGTCCTTTTCGAAAGCGGGGAGGACGTTCTCGAGGCCTTGGGGTAGCGAGTTGTCGAAATACGCATCCCACTTTTCGGCTAAATCGGGGTTCGAGAGGATCTTCTCCTTGTGTATGCGCTTCCATGTGGTCGCGAGGCGGCGCGTGGCCTTGTTGCGTTTTTCGAAGATTTCATACACCTTCGCCGGTGCGTAGAAGTCTGTGTCGGCTGGCAGGCCGAGCGCTTGTTTCGAGAGCTTGACCTCGTCCGCCCCGAGCGGTTCGCCGTGCGCCTTGGCGGTGCCGGCGCGGTTGGGGCTGCCTTTGCCGATCGTGGTTTTGCAGATTACAAGAGTGGGGGCGATGTCCGCATTGCGTTTGGCCCGGCGGATGGCATTGTCGATGGCGGCGGGGTCGTGCCCATCGATAGTCTGCGTCTTCCATCCGTACGCCTTGAACCGGGGGGCCACGTCCTCCGTGAATGTCACCTCGGTGGAGCCTTCTATTGAGATCTTGTTCGAATCATAGAATACGATCAAGCGGCCGAGTTTGAGGTGGCCAGCGAGGGAGCAGGCTTCGTGGCTGATGCCTTCCATCATATCGCCGTCGCCGCAGAAGACGTAAGTGTAGTTGTTGAAAAATTCGAAGTCGGCGGTGTTGAAACGCTCGGCGAGCATCTTCTGTGCGATTGCCATGCCCACGGCGTTGGCGAGGCCCTGGCCGAGAGGTCCGGTGGTTGTTTCGATGCCGAGGGTGTGGTCCTTTTCCGGGTGTCCGGGGGTTTTGGAGCCAAGCTGGCGGAAATGCGCGAGGTCGTCGATCGTCACTGGGAATCCAGAGAGGTGGAGCAGTGAATATAGCAGCATCGAGCCGTGGCCTCCGGAGAGGACGAACCTGTCGCGGTTTGGCCATTCGGGGTTGGCGGACGTGGTGTTCAGGTGTTTTAGCCAGAGCACCGACGCGACGTCTGCCATGCCCATTGGGAGGCCAGGGTGACCTGAGTTGGCTTTTTGGACGCCGTCCATTGACAAGCCACGTATAATGTTCGCGGCGAACAGATATTCCTCGTTTGTAAAGCTGCGCATTATTCTGATGCCTTTCGTTTATTCTTTATTGCCTAAAAAGGGAGTGATTTGTTGTTCTTTTTTGAATTGAAAAATAGCAGGAAAGGCATAGAAAGTCAATTATCAAGCAATTTGTTCTTTCCCGTTTTTCTTACACTTTGCTGGAAATAGACTTCGTGTCTGTGTGTGTCTGCGATACTCCGGTGCGCAGAAGCCGTGAAAAATGCCTTTAGTCGTGGCTTAACGTTTTGGAATGCGGAGACAACAAACACGCGGCACTGCGTTAAGGTTCCGAGGCAAAGCAGCCTCGCGCGGAGCCGCATGGTGGCAGAGTCTCCACCCCGCCACTCGGAACTATGTAATATTGCAATAAAATGCGAGATTACATAACCACAAAGGTGGCATCCTAGCCGTCCCACCGCATGGTGGCAGAGTCTCCACCCCGCCACCCGGAACTATGTAATATCGCAATAAAATGCGAGATCACATAACCACAAAGGTGGCATCCTAGCCGTCCCACCGCATGGTGGCAGAGTCATGACTGTGCCACAACCATTGTAATCTCGAATTATTCTGCAAGATTACATTAAGAAGTACTTTGGGAATCAAGGACCTGAGCCCAACCGTGCGGCAAAACATCACACCTTGGCATGTATAATTCCCGAAATGACGTAATAATTGCAGAAATGGAACGCCGTTTGATTGGGAAAAGGGTCTGTCGTCTGGCGAATTTATGTAATCTGTCAAATTTATTACAGATTACAGTATCTGGAGCAACTCCATCACGTACGGCGCATTGAAAACGCGTCGTATGAGTGACATTTCGTTCATACTCTCAGCATCATGCCCGCAAAGCTCGAAGCCGACTCGTTAAATCAGATGATATCGCGATAAGTTCATCGAGATTTTCGACAGACTCACCTGGGTTGAGTAATTTGGAGGCTGTCTGTGCGACTCTCAGATACGCCGCTACCTTCTGACTCGTATTCTTATAGCCACCGGAGAGGCTGGAGCAAACCCGCTGACGGTGCTCGTTTGTAATCTTGTCCAGATTGCCGTACAGCTGATTCACGCTCCTGACACCATCGAGCAGCTTGCAAAGCCTTCCTCTGCATTCACGGATTTGGCGCAGGAATTCCTTCCGTTTGAGTTTAGCGATAGTTTTGCCCTCCGGATTAAGCCCGCGTTTCTCGTCCTCTCTTTCCGTGCCCGGCAACACCCATTCAAGCGGTATGTATTCAGGCAGTTTTATAGCGCGGCATGTGGTTTCAGCAAGCTTTCTGTAAGACATGGCGGTGACATAATTGATTCCGCGGCAGTTGTCTTTAAGCCATCCCTTCACTCCGGGATTGCGTGCAACGATGTGCTTGCCCTTGCCGTAAATCGGCGATGAGTCGACATGCTGGGTGACATTGAGCAGCATCGCGCCAAACATTAGCGGATCAATAATGTCGCAGCCTCGACCGAGTCTATCCCATTGCTTCTGGACATCATCACCCTTAGGACACGAAAGCAGCATGCAGCGCGGCGGCTTGTAGTTGCTCCATTTTCTTGCAGCCCCGCCAACGGCAACAGCAGTTTTGGCAGATTTACCCACAGCCTTGCCCACAACAGCGGCTACGCCAACGATCATTCCGATGTCGCGTTCTAATCTAGCAGAACCAGTTTCCATTGGTTTACCTCCCTTAATTCAAGACTATATTCAGGACTTCT
>JALHHX010000254.1 GCA_022837245.1 Lentisphaerota bacterium | reverse complement strand
GCAACGCGAAGCTTGACAATGTAACACTCCTGCGGGCACAAGCGAACAACCTGCTACGCTTCTGCATACCTGACGTTTCACTGAATGCCGTATATCTTTTCTTCCCGGATCCGTGGCCCAAACCGCGCCACCACAAAAACAGGATTTTTCAGCCAAGGTTCATTGATATGATGCACCGTGTTCTTGTTCCTGGCGGGCTATTGCATGTGATGACTGACGACGTCCCGTACTACACGCAGATGCGCGAGGTGATGGAGAATGAGGGCAGGTTTGTGGAAGTCGAGCCCTTGAAGCGTAAAGAGGACGAGCTGACCGATTTCGAACTTAAATTCGCAGCTAAAAACAAGGCTGCACATGCCTTGTCGTGGAAAAAATTATGAAAGACAATGCGAAAACCATAGAAGAACGCGCCGGAGAAGCGCCATCTCAGCCGGTGGGAATGGAAGTGCTGCCGCATGTGGGAATCGTCGCCGTTGTCGGGCGCACCAATGCTGGCAAATCGACGCTAGTCAACCTTATCGTCGGCGAGAAGATAAGCATAGTCAGTCCTGTAGTGCAGACAACCCGCAATGTCATCCGCGGAGTGCTCACCGATGAGCGCGGGCAGCTTGTCTTGGTCGACACTCCAGGACTCCACAAAAGTCAGAGTGCGCTCTCTACGGTCATGAACAAGCGGGCGCGCGCAGCGGCTGAGGGAGTTGACATAACATTGTTGGTTGTCGATGGGGCCAAAGAACCGCAGATGGAAGACGATGGCTGGATGCGCCGGCTTGTAAAGTCTGAAACGCCAGTCATCATATTCCTCAACAAATCCGACGAAGGTTCGAACCTTGCCAAATTCCGCGAATTATGGGAAAGCATTAAAACGGAAAAATGTGCTGAGGGTTGCCCCGAACCAGTGTGGATGATCGGCTCCGCCAAAACGGGGGAGGGGGTCGAGGCGCTTGTGGAAGAGCTTTTCCAGGAACTGCCCCGGGGGTCGATGCTGTTTGATGAAGACACGCTCTCTGACTATCCGAAAAAGTTGGCGGTGGCCGATGTGATACGCGAAAAATTCTTCCTGTCGTTGCGCGACGAACTGCCTCATTCCATCGGGGTCAAAGTGGACGATATCTTCGACGCCCCTGACGGCTCCGTGGTTGTCAACGCCACGGTTTATGTGCAGCGCTACAACCACAAGGGAATAATACTTGGACCAAAGGGACGCAGCCTGCGGGCTGTAAAACGCGCCGCCTCAAAAGGTCTCGAGGAATTCCTCGGATCAAATGTGACCATCGACCTTTGGATCAAAGTAGAAAAAGACTGGGATCAGAACTTCTTCCTTCTACGCCAAATGGGCTATATGTAACGGAAACATCGCAGTTGACCCTGAAAACGATAAATAAGGTTTTGTGTTGCGGACGGCTCTGGCAAACGTTATGATAAAGCCATGAAAAGCCGTTGCTATTCAATGGACTCTGACCGCATGGGCAGGAGGACGACACGTTGATACCAGCTGGTTGTATTTTCATGTCTCTTAGCAGTCGGTTAAACTCGATGGTGGCAAGTTGTCCGAGATGGATCAAACGTTCGGGAGTTTTTTTTTAACATGAAGCGAAGCGGACTCATTTTCATTGTTGGATTATTTGTTGCTTTTATCGTAGCTCTTGTTTTTAGTGGAGAGCATATCAGACGATGAGGCATGTTTGCAGAGCCAATGTGAAACTTCCCCAAAAGCTGAAGGCGGGAGTTTTGAAGCCTCGGTTGTAGATGCCGCTGTCCATGCGTTTGACGCTTCAACATCTGTTGGACTCACAGAAGTCTGCAATCTGCCGAGTTGTGAAGACGCCACGAATGCAATCGCGTCTGCCAATGATAATGTTGGGCATTCGGTGCAAACTACCAGGTTGGATGCGGAACCGCGGCATGTCACCATTTCCAAAGAAGCGGCGCGGGGTTTTATAGCAGAATTGAATGCAAAGAAAACCTCCGAAATTTATGGATTTCTCGACACGCCATCAGTGGAGTTCGCAGGCTTGAGCGTCCCGGAGGTTGCCGCGGTGAAAAACCAGGTTATGGATTATATGCTGCTGCAAAAAAACATTTCCCCCACGTTAGCCAATAGTCAGCGCAACACGCCCGCCCCCCGGCGGGAGC
>JALHHX010000253.1 GCA_022837245.1 Lentisphaerota bacterium | reverse complement strand
GAGATCAGCTCGATCGCCCCTGAGAATTTGATGGCAGGCCGCGGCTAATATTAGGGTCTTCTCCAAACGATCTTCTCGCCCCATAGCGGGAAGACCGCGTTGAGGTTCCTGTTCCTGACGCGCTGCGTTTCGTGTGACGCGTAAACGTAGTCCCAGCGTGCGTTGCCACGTGGATGGTTGAGTTCTTGCAGATGCGAGACGAGTGTCAATTGTGGCTTCAAGATTTCGGCGGCCTTGGCGGCGTCGACACCCACGTGTGGATGTACGATGTGGAAGGCGATGGGGCCGTCGGGTGCCAGTTGCTGGATGGACGAGGCGTCTCCTGAGTGGAATATGACGCACGCGTCTTCGTCTTTTCCGCAGACGATTTCATATGTCAGCACGTAGTTTTTAAGTGAGGCATTGTGGTCGGCGGGACGCGTCTTAACTGTGATTTCGCCGAATGCGAGCTCGGCGGGGTGCTCCGCGCGGTCGCCTGATGAAAGGAAATTGCTGACCACAGGTTTGCCGAGATCTTTCATTTTGGCGACGAGTGGCATGGTGTAGTGGTCGCCATGGGCATGCGTTACAAGAAGGAAGTCTAAATACGGTGCCAGAATCTCTGCACGGCGATGATGAATGTCGATGCCGAAACATCCGTTGCCAGTCTTCACAATGTAGCCCATGTTATAGATGTGCCATAGCACCACCCCGCCTTCCGGCACTTTCTCCGCTTCCAGTTCGGAGAGCACCCTGTCGAAGGATGCCTCGTAGAAGTGCAGCAACGGCTGCGCATCAGGATCCACAACCTGCTTTTCTGCCTCGCTCCCAGGATACCGGCGGGCATATTCGCCATAGGTGTCGGCATCGACAAGGTCAATCCCGTTTTGCACCATGCGGATCAGGCTTTCGCGTAAATTCGATTTTTCGAACATGGATGTACCGTAGATTTCGGGAACGCGCCGTTTGAAATTTTCAAGCGTAGGCGCCTCGCCCGCTAGATCGCGGTACGGTGGTTCGCCGTAGAAGAACTTCCACCCCTGGCTGCCGCTTTGCAGAAGCACCACGACGAGGTTGCGTCCTTTTTTAACCGGGATGTCGAACACATGGTTCTCGATCGAATATTCAATTGACTCGTTGCCGTGGCGCAATGTGCTGTAGAGCGTTTTGCCGTTCACGAAAAATTCGAAAAACCAATCGGCTCCGCAGCCGATCTGCATGAAACCGTCGGCAGCAGCGTCGAACTCGTTCATCAGCACGGCGGGGGTGCCTTCCCGGTATTTCTCTTCATTTATAGCGAACTGCCCGTTTGTGAATGAGGCGATCGCAGCAGCCACACCACCAAGTTCATCGGGGAGTTCGTTGTATGATGTTAAATCGACTTGCTCAAGCTCTGGTCGAATGAATACCCTCCACTCTTCGCTAAAATCCAGTTTCATGCGCTCCGGGTCTCCGGCAGACTGCGCCGCACCCGTTAGAAGGAGTGCGGCGGCAATGCCAATTGGTTTACACGTGCCAGCCAGTTTATTAATCATAAACGCTCTTCACAGTTTATTCTGGCTCGGCTGCTTTAACTTTCTCGCACCTGAACGCCGCGAAGACTGCAATGCAGAAAAACGCGGCGCACGGAATTCCGAATATCCAATCGCCGAAACGAGAATAAAGAGTCTTGCCCGTGCCGTCGAAAAGCGAAACGGAATGCATCATGAACTTCTGGCTCTTGCCGTAGGGAGTGATGGCTGCCGTGACGCCGCGGTTGGAGCTTCGCACCATTGGAACGGCATTTTCAATCGCCCGGAAAACCGCCTGCGCGTTGTGCTGCTCGGCCTCGGAAGAGCCATAAAACCACGCATCGTTGCTCTGCACTATCAACAACTGGGCGCCGGCTTTGACCGCGGCGCGCGAAAGTGGCGCCACGGTGTCCTCAAAACAGATCAGCGGGCTCACGCGCACGCCGCCGACTTCCATGACAACCGACTCCTCGCCCGGTGTGCAGGAGACGCCTGTCGGGGCGATCTTTTGCAGAAACTTTAACGTCTTGTCGAACGGGATGTACTCTCCGAACGGAACAAGGTGCTGCTTGCTGTACGACGTCTCGACAACGCCGTTCGTGCCAAATAGGAATGAGGAGTTGCGGTATATCTCAGTGCCGACGGAGTTGGTGGCGATCTCGGTGGTGC
>JALHHX010000050.1 GCA_022837245.1 Lentisphaerota bacterium | reverse complement strand
CCACTTTTTCACTTTTCAGCCACCCCGTTTCAGCATGAAACCCGCTCCCAATGGGCAGATCGTTGAAAACCAAAAAAGAATTCTGGGGAAAGTCCACGAAATTATGGATCGTTTACGTCTATGCCCAGCAGCTCCAGAATTCGGGAGAGGTCTTCGTTGTCGGCGAAATCCATTTCCAGCCGGCCCTTGCCGCGGCGGCCGTTGGGGAACTTGAGGGAGGGGCTCAAGCGCACGCTTGTAGCGAAACGGTGGTGGAGTTTGTCGAGAAGAAGCTGGAGGTATTCCTCTGGGATGTCGGGCTCAGCCACGCGTGTGCGTTGCGGCTCCTTGCGGCGGGCGATCCGCTGCTCCAGCATGCGGACGGTAAGTCCGTCCCTTACGCTGTCGCGCGCGAGCCTGACGCGATCTTCTTCTCCATCTACGCCGAGAATAACCTTGGCATGGCCTGCCGAGAGGAGCCCGGAGCCGAGGAGCTGCTTTACTTCGTCTGGAAGTTCTAGAAGCCGCATCGTGTTGGCGACAGTGGCGCGCGCCTTGCCTACGCGCTCCGCGATGTCCGCCTGCGTCATGCTGAAGCCGTCCGCGAGCGATTTATAACCTTCGGCTTCCTCGACGACGTTAAGGTCTTCGCGCTGGAGGTTTTCGATGAGGGCGATTTCAGCGGCGTCGCGGTCGATGGCGTCGAGCACGATCACCGGCACCTCTTTCAGCCCGGCCTTGGAAGCGGCCCGCATGCGGCGTTCGCCGCCGATGAGTTCGTAGCCGCCCGACGGCGACACGCGGCAAATCAGCGGCTGTATGATGCCGTGCGCGCGTATGGAATCTGTCAATTCCTGGAGAGCCTCCTCGTCGAATACGCGGCGTGGCTGCCAGGGGCTGGCATGGATCATCTCGAGGCCCACCATCACCACGCGCTTGCCGTCGGCTGCGGGCGCGGCGGTGCCAGAGAAAGCCGGCACATCTTGCGTTCCCGGCACGGACTGCGTCGTCTCGCGCCCGATGAGTGCGTCGAGACCACGCCCAAGCCCGCCGCGGTGCGACGGCCTCACGGCCGTGCTCGACATAACGACTTGCGGTCTTGTTTTCTTTGCGGCGGCGTTTGTCTTGCGGGACGCGCCGGTCTTGGTTGCTTTTTTCTTGTTCTGCATTGCCATCTTCCACTGGACTCCCTTGCAGGCGCGAATTCTACCACGCTTGGAAAGCGTCTGCAAGAGCGTATTATTTACGTTGACACCTACATCCGGTTTCTGGTAGTTTTACCGACGTCGTCACGTTTGGAGCGTGGCGGCGAGTTTCTTCATCGGGGCATAGCGCAGCCTGGTAGCGCGCTTGCTTGGGGTGCAAGAGGTCTCGAGTTCAAATCTCGATGCCCCGACCATTTACCAGAGAGGGCTTGCGTGGCGCTGAACGCGGCTCTCTTTCGCAAAGGAAATCAGCGACGGGCCGGGGAGATAAATAAACGGTGTCAGATTTTCTGGTTTTCGAGAATGTAACAAAACGGTTCGGCTCCCTTACGGCCGTTGACAACGTGACAATAGGCGTCTCCAAGGGCGAGTTTTTTTCTCTCCTTGGTCCAAGCGGTTGTGGCAAGACCACCCTCCTTAGAATGCTGGCAGGTTTCGAACAACCAGATAAAGGGCGCATATACCTCAACGGCCAGGACATAACAGACTTGCCGCCAAACACTCGTCGCGTCAATACGGTATTCCAGAACTACGCTCTCTTCCCGCATCTAACGGTACGTGACAACATAGCCTTCGGGCTCAAGGTCGCAAAACGTCCAAAGGACGAGATCGCCCGCGAGGTCGACGCCATGCTCGATCTGATCCAGATGCATGGACATGAGGACAAGAAGCCCGGGCAGATCAGCGGCGGCCAGAAGCAGCGCGTCGCCATCGCCCGCGCGCTCGTCAACCACCCGCAGGTGCTGCTGCTCGACGAGCCGCTCGCGGCGCTGGACCTGAAGCTTCGGCAGCACATGCAAATCGAGCTCGACTTGATTCACGACGAGGTCGGCGTTACTTTCCTCTACGTCACGCACGACCAGGGCGAGGCGATGTCGTTGAGCGACAGGATAGCAGTCATGAACTCCGGCCGCATAGAGCAGATCGACATCCCCGCCAAGATATATGAGGCACCGCGATCGTCGTTCGTCGCGGCCTTTATCGGAGATACAAATTTCTTCGATGGAAATGTGGCCTCGATCATCGGCGACGACTACTGCAAGGTGGAATCGACCGATTTCCCCCCCATCCTCTGCTACAACGACAAGCATATACGTCCCGGCAGCCCGGTGCACTTGAGCATACGCCCGGAAAAAATGCGGGTTTCGCACTCCGAACCGGATAATTCGTCCGGGAAAATCAACATGTACCGCACCAAGGTTGAAGATGCGGTTTACCAGGGCTTCCAGACGCGATACTGGGTGCGCATAGGCGAATACCGCATATCGATCACACAGGCGCATAGCCGCTTTCTGCTCGATTTCGAGCCCATCAAGTGGGGTGACGAGGTGTGGCTGTCATGGCATGCCGACGACGGCTATATGATGGAGCAGTACACAGAGACGGACGAGGCCCTCCTCATGCTGCCTCCGGAGAGCATCGGCGAAATGGATGACCCAGTCCCCGAAGAGAATTCGGAGGAGCCAGCAGAGGAACGCGCCCAATGAAGAAATCGAAGGCGCGAGAAATTCTCCTCACTCTTCCGTCGTTCGGCTGGATGGTTGTCTTCTTTCTTTTGCCGTCGATTTTACTCTTCACGCTATCGTTCCGTCCGCCCGCCCTTGGAGGGGGGATAGGTGATGGGTGGACGTTTGAGACATGGATGTCCATCTCCAACCCCAGTTACCCCGACATAGTCTGGCGCACTGTGTGGCTTAGCTTTCTCTCCACGGCTATATGCATAGTCGTCTCTGTGCCATGTGCCTTTGCGGTGGCCCGCGCCAGTGAACGCCGCCGTCCGTTCATGGTCGGACTTGTCATCCTGCCGTTCTGGACCAGTTTTCTAGTGCGTGTGTTCGCCTGGAAAATCCTCCTGCATCCAGACGGAGTCATCAGGCAGGTGTTGCTCGCAATAGGCCTCATCGACCCCACACGCCAGCTCCTCTACAACCCCGTGGCGGTTCTGCTCGTGATGGTCTACACGTACCTCCCATTCTCGCTGTTGCCGCTTTTCGCCGCCGCGGAAAAATTCGACTTCAGCCTTCTCGAAGCTGCTCAGGATCTTGGCGCCGGGCCGTTCAAGGCGTTCATCAAAGTCTTCGTTCCTGGAATAAAGGACGGCATCTTATCCGCCACCCTGATGGTGCTCATTCCAGCGTTCGGCTCGTATGTGATACCCGACATGGTGGGCGGCGCCGACAGCGAGATGGTCGGCACGAAAATCGCCCAGCGCGCAATAACGGACCGCAACCTTCCACACGCCAGCGCGCTCTCCGCACTGCTAATGATAGGCGTCCTCATCCCGCCCTTCATCGGCTGGTTGATCAGCCGTCGCCGCAGCGTTGGCGCCACTGAGCCAGAAGTGATACAGGAAATTGCGGCAGCGTCCAAGCCTGCCAAAGGAGGCGTCAAGTGAGGGCAATGGAAAAACCTTGCCGGGTCGCGCTTTGGATTGTGCTGCTCTTCTTTTACATCCCGATAATAATTCTCATCGTCAACTCCTTCAACGCCTCCCGCTTCGGCGGTTCATGGAAGGGGTTCACGCTGGGCTGGTACAAGATGTTGTTCGAGGACCGTGTCATCTGGCGATCCCTCCTCAACACTCTCAAAATCGCCTTTGCCTCAACAGCTATCTCTACAATTCTCGGCACTACCGCCGCGCTATCGTTGCACAAGTGGAAGGGCAAGCTCCAGACGGCCCACTATGGACTAATCTATACCCATCTCGTGCTGCCTGACATCCTAATGGGCATCAGCCTAATGCTCTTCTTCATTGCCGTTGGCCTCGGACAGAGCCTGTTCACGATCATACTCGCCCACACAACGTTTTGCCTGAGCTATGTTGCCATGTCCGTGCTAGGGAGGTTGCAAGATTTCGACAACAACCTTATCGAAGCCGCCAAGGATCTCGGGGCCAACACATGGACAACCTTCTGGCGTGTCCAATTCCCGCTTATCCTGCCCGGAATCATCGCTGGCGGTCTGCTCGCCTTCACCTTGTCCATAGACGATTTTGTCATAACGTTCTTCGTCGCCGGCCCAGGTTCCGGAACCCTGCCGGTCGAAATATACGGCATGATAAAGCGCAGCCCCAATCTGCCCATAATCAACGCCCTCTCGACCCTCATGCTCGTTTTCACCGCCCTAAGTGTCGTGATAAGCCGCATGTTGCAGAAGATGCGCAAGTAGTCGATCATATGCTGCATCAGCAGCCACTAAAGGGTTGTTCCTGAAAATAACAGCGAGGGCACATGCCATGCAGATCACACTTGAGAGGGATCCATCACCAGCCTGCAAGACCGGTGAAGCGTCGCTTGACTTCAACAAACTTGAGCTGCGTGAGACGCGCTATCCGATTAAATTCGAGTCTTCTTTTGAATGTGAGACGCACGTTGGGATCGACTTTTCAAGATTTTCAGGCGTGCCCTTGAAATGTGCTCCCATGAGACATATTTCGACTGCCCATATTACGAACAGCTCATGTATGCGGGCGACACGCGTCTGGAAGCGCTCGCAACCCACACCGCCGCCCCCGGGATTGTCCTCCTCGGCGGCGCGAAATCCGGGACTGGAGGAATGATTGCGTTTTCGGTTGGGCTTTAATGGTCGACTGCCCCGGTTCCAGCACCCTTTGAGCTACGGGATACGCGGCTCGGCTGCGAGAAGTTCCTGGGTGTAGGGGTGCGTCGGGGATGAGAGGACTGAGGCAGCGGGGCCCTCTTCAACTATGCGACCGCCGTGCATTATAGCGATGCGGTGCGCCACGTGGCGCACAACGCCTATGTCGTGCGTTATGAATAGATACGCCGGACGAAGTTCGCGCTGGAGGTCGGTCAGAAGGTTCAACACCTGAGCCTGGACGGAGACATCGAGCGCACTGACAGGTTCGTCGCAGATGATGACGCGCGGGCGGAGCGCCACGGCGCGGGCTATGCTGATTCTCTGGCGCTGCCCCCCGGAGAATTCGTGCGGATAACGGAAGGCTGCTTCTGGTGGCATGCCGACAAGGGCGAGCAGACGCTGCGCCTCGGCAATGCGGTCGGAGCGCTTGACAAGACCGTGCACTACGGCGCCTTCGGTTATTATGCCGCAAACCGTCATGCGCGGGTTGAGGGAGGAGAATGGATCCTGGAAGATCATCTGCACGTCGCGCTTCATCTTGAAAGGGCGACGGCCAGGAGCGGGTGCGTCATCTATTTGTATTTCACCACCGGTGGGTGTCTCAAGTCCTGCCAGCATGCGGGCAAGGGTCGTTTTGCCGCAGCCTGATTCACCTACTAGTCCAAGAGTTTCGCCGGGATGGAGAGATATAGTCACGTCGTTTACAGCATGGACTTTTTTGAAGTGTTTATGCAGATTTAATGCGCCGATGACGGGCGGGGCGGAGTAGTCTGGAGTGGAGAGATTGGAGGATCGCCCCTCACCGGATATTTCTTGTATTGAGGCGGCGGGATGCTTGCGCAGCCAGATCGGGCAGCGCGTTTTGTGGGAGGCGGAGCCAGGAATAGGCTCGAGCTCTGGATGGGTGACGCGGCATTCATGTTCGGCAAAGGCGCAGCGCTCGTGGAAGCGGCAGCCCGATGGGAATGAGAGCGGGGAGGGGACGGAGCCGGGTATGGCGGAGAGGCGTTCGCCAGGACGTCCATGGGAGGGCATTGCGTCGAGGAGCGCCTGGGTGTATGGATGGTGCGGGGCCCGGAAGACCTCGGCGACGGAGCCGGTTTCGACGATCTCGCCGGCGTACATGACCGCGATGCGGGAGCAGGTGTTGGCGACGACGCCCATGTTGTGCGTTATGAGCAGGAGGGCGGTGTCGGCACCCTTGATGCTGCGCATGAGGTCGAGAACCTGTTTTTGGATCGTGACGTCAAGGGCGGTCGTGGGTTCGTCGGCGACTATCAAGCGCGGGTTGGTCATGAGCGCGGAGGCGATCATGACCCTCTGCTGCTGCCCGCCTGATAGGCGGAATGGGTATTCGGAAAGGCAGCGCTTGGGATCCTCGATTCCGGCCTTGACAAGCCATTCTTCCCCGAGCGCGAGCGCTTCCTTGCGCGGGACGCGGCGGTCGTGCAGACGGATGGCCTCGACAAGCTGGTCTCCGATGCGGTGGAGCGGGGAGAGGGCTGTCATGGGATCCTGAAAGACCATGCCGACGGCTGCGCCGCGTATTTTGCGCAGTTCCGGGAGCGGGAGGGTGGCGATGTCGCGACCGTCGAACTTGATCGAGCCGGCGGTGATGCGTCCCGGCGGATTTGGGATGAGGCGCAGGATGCTCATTGCTGTGACCGTCTTGCCGCAGCCGGATTCCCCCACGAGGCCAAGCGTGTCGCCGGGGTTCAAGGAGAGGGAGACGCCATCGACGGCATGAACCGTGCCCTCTGGCGTGTCGAAGACAACATGGAGATCGTTGATGTCGAGTATGGGTTCCATATCGAATATTACGTTACTCCATTTTCGAATAAGGGTGGGGATCAAGGGCATCGCGCATTCCCTCGCCGATGAAAACTCCTAGGAGCATTACGATGAACAGCATGAGCGACGGGTACAGGATGAGCCACCATGCGGAGCGGAATGATTGCGCTTCCTGCAGCAGGGCGCCCCAGCTAGGCGTGCCGTCGGGGAGGCCGAACCCGAGATAGTCGAGCACTGCCAGTGAGCCGATGGCGCCGACTAGGCTGAACGGGATCAGCGTGATCACTGGCGTGAGCGCGTTGGGTAGGATGTGGCGGAACATTATGCGCGGGCCGGAGAGCCCTTGGCAGCGGGCGGCGTCGACGAATGGGCGCGTTCGTAAGCGTAAAAATTCGGCGCGTGTGTATGTGGCCACGCCTATCCAGCTGAATATGGCGTAACAGACGATGAGCAGCCCGAAACTTCGTCCGAGAGTGTTGCCGAGAAGGATGATTACGTATAGAAATGGGAGGGCGGACCATATTTCCGTTAGACGCTGTCCGGTGATATCAACCCAGCCCGCGAAGTATCCTTGAACTGCTCCGGCGGCGATGCCAATGACGCAGGTTGCCAGAACGAGTGCCAGTCCGAAAGTGAGGGAAACGCGTGTGGCGTGGAAGATGCGGGCAAAGACGTCGCGCCCCGCGGAATCGAAGCCCATCGGGTGGCCGGGCACTGGTCGGAAAGGCCACGAGACAGTCTCCAGAGATGCGGACAAATCGGCGTATGCGGCAAGGTCGGGGGATACGGACGGCGCCTTGACTTCCACTGGCGCAATCCATTCCCCGGACTTTGCCGCCTCGATAGTGTTGGAGACGGCAAGCGCGTCGTCTGTGGAGAGCCAGCTCCATTGCGAGAGGGCCGCGGTGGTTGCTTCGGCAGGGAGAACCGCCAGGCGGTCATGGCCGATGGCGTCGCGGCTGCGCAAAATCACGCGCACGCTTCGCGGCCGTTCAGGGCGCGGGTAAAAAGGGGCAAGCGAAATCGTGGAGACACCATCGGGGGAGGAGATGTCGAGGGCAGGGGATCTTTCGTTCCCAAGGCGCGATTCTACGGCTTCGCGGATGGCCGCGTTTGTCGAGCACATGGCGGGGATGGCTGAGAGTAGAGACGCGAAGTGGTTGGTTTCGCCAAACGAATAAAGTGGCGAGAAGTCTGGCGCCAGTTGTATTGCGGCAGCATGGGAACGAGGGCGCATTTCGAGGTGGATGCGGCGGAACCCCTCGAGATCGGCTGCCGAGAAGGTTTCATTTGGACCGGAAGTGAACAGAGGCATTATCGAGAGAACGCCAGGTTTGTCGAGAAGCGGCTTGTAATTCGTCATGCGTGTGTCCACGCCGTTGCCGAGAACCTCGTCTTGCGTGTAGGAAAAGAAGACTGGGAAGAAGTTCCGGCCGTTTGCGCGGAGCCATAGCGGATTGTTGTTGCAGAGGACGTTGGCGAAAATGCTGACCGCGTACAAGGCAGTGAGGATCCAGAGCGACCACCAACCGCGTTTATGAGCGCGGAAGCGGGCCCAGCCCTGAGCGGAGCGGCCGCGAGGCTTGACCGGGGAGCCTGGTTTGGCTGTTGCTGGTGATTGGATGTTATCGGGCGTCATTTAGTGAAGCGGATGCGCGGGTCTATGAGGACGTAGCAGAGGTCGGATATCAACTGGCCGAAAAGTCCGAAAATGGAAGTCAGAGAGAGAATGCCCATGAAGACGGGATAGTCGCGCGTCTCAATCGATTCGAGGGAGAGCAGTCCCATGCCGGGGATTTCGAAGACTCGTTCGATTATGACCGAACCGGCGAACATGACCGTCATGATGCCGCCGAAGCCGGTGGCAATCGGGATGAGCGAATTGCGCAGCGCGTGGTGCCAGACCGCGTGGCTGCGCGTGGCGCCTTTGGATAGTACCGTGCGGATGTAGTCGGCGCTCATCTGGTCGAGCAGCGAGTTCTTCATGAGCAGTGTAAGCATGGCGAAGTTGCCCGCGACGTAGCACGTCACTGGCAGCGCCATGTGCCAGAGGCGGTCGGTGAACTTGCCGAATGTGCTCAGAAGCGCGTAGTTCTCGGAGCTGATGCCTCCGATTGGGAAAATATCCCAAAGCGAGTCCACCGTGCCGCAGAGCAACATCTTGAGCACCATGCCGAGAGCGAAAGAAGGGATCGCGTAGCCGATGAATACGAGTGCGGAGGATATGGCGTCGAACTTAGTGCCGTGGCGCAACGCCTTTGCGATGCCGAGCGGTATGCACACGATGTAGCTCAGGACAAAGCCGGTGATGCCGAACCAAAGCGACACCGGAATGCGGGACGATATGAGCTGCCAGGCTGTTTTGTCAGTGAACTTGTACGATCGCATCGAAAGGCCCAGATCGTCGTCGAGGAGCCATTTTTTGTAGCGTTGCAGCAGAGGCTTGTCGAAACCGTAATATTCGATCAGTTCCTTTCGTGCTTGCTCTGTGACGTTGGACGGCCCCGATCCCGACACGGCCGCCGCGCCGCCTTCCGCGCCCATAATGCCGCGCATCTCCATGAGCCGTTGCTCGACCGGCCCGCCGGGAACGAACTGAGTCAGGGCGAAGCAGAGTATCGTGATCCCCAGGAAAGTGGGGATCATCAGCAATACTCTCTTAATCAGATAGGCAAGCATCGCATGGCTGCGCGTGGATGGCGTGGCTTACTTGCCGGTTAGGACTTTGAGGGCTTCCAAGTAGCGGCTGCGTGTTTTGTCCACGACGTCGTCCGGCAGCATGGGTGCCGGCGGGTTGTGGTTGAAATTGACACTGTCGAGCCAGTCGCGGACGAACTGCTTGTCAAGGCTTGGCGGGTTCGAACCCGTCTTATATTCCGCCGCAGGCCAGAAACGGGAGGAATCCGGGGTCAAAACCTCGTCGCCGAGCGTTAGCACGCCATCGGCATCAAATCCAAATTCAAATTTAGTGTCCGCGATGATGACCTGCTTCGTGGCGGCGTAATCCGCCGCGCCAGTGTAGAGTTTAAGGGTCAGCGCTCCGATCTGGTCCGCCAATTCCTTGCCGATCCGGTCTTCTAGCTCGGCGATCGATATATTCTCGTCGTGCTCCCCGAGCTCTGCCTTGGCGGATGGCGTGAAGAGCGGCTCGTCGAGTTTCTCGGCCTTTTCGTATCCAGGGCGGATTTTAGTACCGCACACCGTGCCGTGCTTCGTGTACTCGGCCCAGCCGGAGCCCACGATGTACCCGCGCGCGATGCATTCGGCAGCGATCATTTGGAGCTTCTTCGCGATCATAGAACGGCCGTGGAGGTCGGCATGGTAAGGCTTGAGGATGTCGGGGTATTTCCCGACATCGGCCGTGATCAAGTGGTTTGGCACATCCTTGAAATGATCGAACCAGAAGAGGCTTAGCTGAGTAAGCACCCGGCCCTTGTCGGGGATTCCGTTTGGCATTATGCAGTCGAATGCGCTGATTCGGTCCGTTGCTACGAAGAGCAGTGAGTCGCCGAGATCGTATACATCGCGTACCTTTCCGCGCATTGGCGGGGCGAGTTCAGGAATTGAGCTTTCCAAGAGTGCGTTGTTGTTGTCGTATTTCATGTTTGTGTCTTCTTCCGGCTACGCGAGCCGCGCCGCTTCATTGCGACCGGAAAACACTATACACTATTCCCGCTTCCCGGTGCAAGTTGCGCTGGAAACTTATCTTATCTTAGGGCACGGAACGCAAGCCCGCAGCGCATGTCGTGAAACAAAAAATGGGAAATGTCCTGTTATATGGAGGATAGCGCCCGATGTCTAAACGGGCGAGCACGACGTCGGGACTTCGTTCGTAACTGCCGCTAACACCGCATCCCCGTCCACGACAACCAAACCGGGAATCCTGCCAGCCGTATACCCCTCCACCGAGGACTCGACCACAGACTGTTTTTCGATCATATAATCTCCCCAACCTCGCTCTTTGGCTCAAACGCGGCTGAACGCGCATAGTCAATCAAGCCATCAAGAAGGCATGTGCCTTCCGGAGTGCAGGAAACAATATCGAGTCCGAATGTCATCAGAACGCGTCCTCCCCCGATGTTTGCCTGGCCGGCATACAGGAAATGGCCAGCACCACCCTCTCCAACCACAAACATGTCGTCCGGCATCATTCCCGCGAACGGTGGCGGTCGGCCCTTTTTGACTATACGGAATGCAAGCTGCGAGAGGAATCCCCCATGTGGGAAGTCGCCAAGGGCTGGATGATCCGCAAACTCCGGGCCCACTTGTTCGCCCATATTCAACCATCCCAGACCCACGTTCGGATCGGTGTCGTAACCCTGAACAAGCAGGACCCGTTTCCCGCAGGCAAGTGCTTTTTCGACTTCCTCCGTCAACTCGCTCACAACAAGCAACTCCGCATCCTGCCCAGCTGGCGTTGAGACCGAGGCGAGCCCCGTATATAGCAAGTCAAGCATGGGCTTTATGTCTTCCGACACTGCAATGCCTGATCCGTTGCGCAAACCCCGTTTCGGGAAAATCCAGAAATCCCATTTGTTTCGTAAGGCACGCCCATAAGCATCTTGATCGACTGATGCTTCCAGCACCGCATGTGCAGCCTTTGAAGCTTTTGGCACTGACAACTCCGTGGATGCCAGCAATCTGGTGCTTCCAAGCTCCGCTTTGCCACCATCGCATAATCCTTGTGCAAGCGTTGTGCCTCCCGATCGCAAAACCCAGTGTGGCGGGCTACTGTCCATTTGCGCTGAACCATAATGCGCGATCCAAAAATCTAATCTGAAAGTGTCGCCCGAAATGGCGATCCTTTCGGCAGGCTCTGTTTCCAGCAACAACGCATCGGGACCATTGAACAAGCGGGATTCCTCTGCGGTTGCACCTCAATCCTTGACCTCCCAGAAAGGATTGAAAAGCCCCTGCGCACTGTAGGTGTCCGATTGTTTAACCACGACGTCAACAATAGTCCAGAATGAGTACCCTCCGCAGAGAGGATCCATCCTGGCGGCCTCCAATCCATGCTTTTGGTATATCCGCTGCAGAACGTGCTGGGCATGCTGGCAGGCGTCGCCCCACCTCCGGTCGAGCCCGGCAGCGGAGAGCCAGCTCTCGCGCTTCGCCATAGACACCGGCGGCATCCACGCCCCATTGAAACGCAACTCAAGCCGAGGGTCTTGCTTCACGCAGAGATTTAGGCATTCATGAGCAACGAATGGCGCATCGCACTTGAAGTTGCCGGGTTCCCAAACGGTAATGGGGCCATTTCGAAAATCCGAATTTTCCGCGGTGTTAAGGTTCCCATCTTGATGGATCGCAAGGCGGCTGGGATCAAGCCGTTTAGCCAGCTTATAAAGCTCCCGGTCGAGCGGCGATCCTAAAAGCCCCTCGTTGCCCGTTGACATGGTCGTGAACGAGACGTACCTGCGGTAGTGGAGATATGGTTCCGCGAGATCGCGGGCGGGGTCGAAGGCAAATGCCTCGACGGGGTAGTCGTCATAATACGGCAGTTCTGGCTGAATCATTATGCCGGCTTCGTCGGCTGCCTCGAAAAAATCAGGCACTTCGCAATGAGTGTGCAAACGCACATAATTGAAGCCGGCAGCTCGAGCGTTTTTTAAATGCTTCAGATGCTCTTCTTTTGAAGCAGGCGAGGAAATCGTCAAAGGATACACAAAATCATCCCCGTATCCACGAATGAAGTGCGGCTTATCGTTTAGAAAAAATCTCTTTCCCCGCACTTCGATTTTACGAACGCCGAACCGCTCCGTCCAACCGTGGACGGGAGTTTCGCCATCGCACAACATAAGCTCAGCCACATACAGATTAGGATCTTCTGGCGACCACGGCAAGAAAGCGTCCAGCTTAACGCGGAAAGAGACTTCTGCGTTCCGGCTGCCATCGGCGAATACAACATCAGCCGAGTCCAAAGCCCCAGTGAAATCGCCACCAGCCGCGGGCTTCATGCGTACCCGCAGATTCGGATCGTCGAGCCGCCCATCTTCCGCGGAAAAAGCGATCAACGCATTCACCTAAGCCTCTCGCGCGTCGAAATCACCGTCAACCCACGCGTAATCGATTATTGTGTCGGGCGTTGCCTCGATCTCCACATCACGGTGCAACCCTCCGAAGCGGTGCGAAAACGACATCAGCCCCTTTCTGCTTGGAATCGCGTTGTTGACTTCTGCCACCACAACAGCCGTGGTGCCGGGCTCCACAAGGTCCGTTATGTCATACTTGTAGGTGCCGCAGTAGTTATCCACCCATGCGACCGGCTTGCTGTTCACCCAAAACCAGCCTTGCGGGCGAACGCCTCCTATCTTCAGCCAAATGCGCTTTCCACGCCACGCAGCCGGCACATCAAACGGTTTTCTGTACCACGCATCGCCCATGTAAACGTGGCGCAACTCCCTCGGCACATGATCCCATTTACAGTCCCGCGTCTGGTTGAATCCGGGCTCACCAACACCCTGGGCCTCCCAGCAACCAGGCACGTGGATTTGCCGCGCTTCCGGCCATTCTTTCGCATAGAAAGCCCGCCAAACCGGGTGGCGCAGAGGGGCGACTTCCTTGGTCGTGAACTCCCACTCCCCGCTCAGGGATATAACCTCCTGCAGTTCTGAGGGGGTGGCCTGATTCACAACCGCTGGCACGGCCTTGCGGCAGGCCCATGTCTCAACACCGGACAACACCTCGCCTTCGATACAGATGCGGCCAGAACCATAAAGCCGGTCGTTTTAATTTTCCGCGAAGTTCATTTCCACCCTTTTCAGTAAAGCCCTTTTTTTATGACCACGGACATAGTCTACCCCGGACGAGGTGGAAAGATCTCTCCGCCTAAATGTCTTAGCACAGCGTCTGGTAAACCGCTTCCGCTATCACGAGATGGCCGCAAAGATTCGGATGCACGGGTTCCGGGCAGAAGTAATCAGGATCGCGGTGCTTGAGCAAGTTCTGGAACCGCTCGTGCGTTCTCTCCGATAGAGTCCCGTATTTCGAGCACATATCATGCACGACATCCAAGTATTCCGGGAGCAATTCCAGCACTTTGTAACGGAACGACCCGGCGTAGGTGTCGTTGCTAATGTAGAACGGGTCGATCAGCAGGATGCGGCAATCAGGCAGATGCTCGCGTGTGCGTGCCAGGAGCTCGTCGTATCCAGCGCGAAACGCCACCGGGCTGAATTCCTCGGGCTGCGGAGAATTGCGGAGGTAGCGGTGGATGTCGTTGATGCCAATCTTTATGGACATCCGTCCAGCGAGCCGCCAGATCGGGAAGCGTGTGGCCCCCGATGCCCTTGTTTAACACGCTGACGTCCTTGCCCGGTTCGCGCATGAACAGCAGATGTTCGAACAGCTTCACGTAGCCGTTCCCGAGTGGGGCCTCTGCGCCGCGCCTTCCGCAGTCGGTGATGCTATCGCCTATGAAGAGAATTTTTTCGCCTTTTTTGATTTTAGTTTCCATATAGCGAGGCTCTTGCAAAACCCCCTGCGAGGCAGTACCTGACGGCTTGCGTCGCGAGGCGTTTTGTAAGCTGAAGAAACGCGCCGCCCATCGTGGGCTCGCCTGACTCCCCAGCCTGACGTTCCGTTGTTTTCTGCGTAACACCATATCACGCCCAAAACAACTAAGAGCAGTATTACAAATTTTGAGACGGTTGTCAACCCCCCAGCCATCATTTTTTAAAATAGTTGTAGATTGTTGCGGCGCAATATGTTATAAAAGCTCTATCACTCAAAAGAACGGGTATGCACATCGAAAAAGGAGCCTTGACATATGCAAGCACAATCAAAGCACAGACCACTCGGTGAACTTTGGATGAGTATCCAGTCGTGGTTGTTCCCCATGCTGGAGGACGAGATCGGCGAACTCGACGAGAAGCACCGGCAGTTCGTGGCCGTCTGCGAGCTGTGTTCGCTACAGGATCACATGGCCACCTATCAGTGGATCGGCAACGGCTGTCCGCCCAGCGATCGGCTGGCGCTCTGCAAGGCATTCATCGCCAAGGCGGTCTGGGACTTCTCCACGACCCGCGACCTGATTGATGCGATCCGCCACCGCCCGACCCTGCGCCGCCTCTGCGGATGGGAGACACTCGGCCTGGTGCCCTCGGAGGCGACTTTCTCCCGTGCTTTCGGTACCTTTGCCTGCGACGGCAGGCCGCAACAGATTCACGACGTAATGATTAAAACCCACTACGGCGACAAGCTCGCTGGCCACGTCAATCGCGATTCAACCGCCATCCACGCCCGCGAAAAGGCCAAGCCCAAGCCCAAGGCGTCCCACGAGCCTAAACGCGGTAAGCGCGGACGTCGCCGCAAGGACGAGCCGCCGCCTCCGTTGCCGGATCCGACACGGATGCAACAGCAACTCCAGCGCGATCTACCCGCCAATCTTACCGATCTGCCCAACGCGTGTGACTGGGGATGCAAGAAGAACAGCCAAGGTAAGACCGAATGCTGGCGCGGATACAAGGCGCATCTGGACGTGATCGACGGCGACATCCCCGTGAGTTTCATCCTCACTTCCGCCAGCCTGCACGACAGTCAGGTGGCGATTCCGTTGGCGCAGATGACCGCCTTGCGCGTCGTCAATCTCTATGATCTGGCGGACGCTGCGTATGACGCGAAGGATATCCGTGAGATGTCCGCACGTCTCGGCCATGTGGCCCTCATCGACCATAATCCGCGCAGGGGTGAGAAGATCGAGTTTTCGCCAGCGGAGATGGTGCGCTACAAAGAACGCAGCTCGGTCGAGCGAGTAAACTCCCATCTGCACGATGAACATGGAGGACGCCATGTGCGAGTGCGCGGCCCAGTCAAAGTCGCGGCTCATCTGGCCTTCGGCCTGATGGTGATCGCTGCCGAACAGATGCTCAGGATGCTCGGGTAGCGGCGGCGAGAAGCGGAGAGGAGGTGAAAAGCCCGGCTGTGCAGGCAGGGACGGACAGAGTGTGCCCGGGAAGGACGAATTCCGGCCTCGCAAAGGCTTCAACGCCCCTTCGCCTGCACCCATTCACACTTCTGGCCTACAAACTCCCGGAATCAAAGAAATGGCGCATGCGCCAAGGCGGCGGGAGCCGACAGTTTCGAGGATTCCGAAGGGGTTTTGCAAGAGCCTC
>JALHHX010000252.1 GCA_022837245.1 Lentisphaerota bacterium | reverse complement strand
CGTGGTGGCGACCCTTCCATTCGTGGTGCTCGGGGGGCTCTCCCGCGTGGTGCAGGACACGGGGATGATCACTTCGGCATGGCAGTTCCTGCTGGTGACCCCCCTGATCTACTTTGTCCTCTTCTTCTTCACCGTCTGTGCCCTTGTGGCAGGCTCCCGGCTGCAGGAGGCGGGCGTGGTGGAGGATTACCTGCCGGTATATGCCGGTATCGGGATCGCCGCATGTGTCGCCGTGGGAGGGCTCCTTGCCTGGTTTGGCCTTTCATCCGGCATCATATCAGGCGAGGTCTTTTTGGTCATCATGGGAATGACCATCGCCTCTGCCGCGGCAGTGTATGGCGCGATGCGCTATCTCCTTTCCTGGGATTACGTCGCCGATCCGGTATACCTTGCCCTGATCTTTGGCCAGATGCTCGATGCCAGCGCCACGAGCTACGGGATCGAACTCCACCCCGTCTCCTACCAGGAAGTGCACGTGGTGGGATCGAACCTGATCGAGCTCTCCGGGACGGCATTCGTCATGTTCCCGCTCAAGCTGGCCGTCCTCTTCCCCGGGATCTGGATCCTCCAGCGCTACCGTGGGGAGAGTCCTGAGGCGCTCTGGCACCTCATCCTCCTCGCCATGATCACCGTGGGGCTCGCCCCCGGTGTCAGGGACATGGTCAGGATGGTGCTGTATGTCTGAGTTCTCCCGGTATGCGATGGTCACCATCTTCATCTTCCTTGCTTCGTGTGCGGCAGGGGTCATGGTATCGTCCGGGGACCCCGGTGCCGGTGAGCAGCTGCTCGGGCTGTTCCGCGAAGCCATCGTCGGCGAGATTCTCGACAGCGCACCGTCCGTGCTGGCCTTGAAGCTGTTCGTAAACAACCTCCAGGCATGCACGTTCATGTTCCTCGGAGGGGCATCCCTGGGGCTGCTTACGGCATTCATCATCCTGGCCAACGGGGTGGTGATCGGGGCGGTGGCCGAGCTCGTGCGGCAGCAGCAGGGCCTCGTCTTCGTCGCGGCGGCGCTCGCCCCGCACGGCATATTCGAGATACCCTCTTTCCTCATCGCCGGGGGCCTCGGGTTCCTCCTCGGGCAGGAACTCATCGCCGAGTGGCACGGGAGAGGCGATGCCGCCGCCGGCGCCCTGCCCCTGGCCCGCCTCTTTCTCAGGGTAGTCGTCCCGCTCCTCGCGGTTGCCGCGATTGTGGAGGCATTTATTACGCCGGCAGTCCTAAGTGTTATCACATAAAGCAGGCAGATCGACGCTTTTTGAGGTACGAGACGGATGGAAGAAGATACTGGCGCACTCCCCCGGAAAGACGATTTTTCTGAGTGGTATAACGAGGTTCTCTGGCGAGCCGAGATCATGGATGTCCGCTACCCGGTCAAGGGGCTCTACGTCTGGTACCCCCACGGGTTTGCCATCAGGAAGCGTGCATACGGCATCCTCCGGGACCTGATGGACCGCGACCACGCGGAGACGATGTTCCCCCTCCTCATCCCCGAGACCGAGTTCATGAAGGAGGCCACGCACATCAAGGGGTTCGAGGACGAGGTCTACTGGGTCACCCACGGCGGCAGGAACGAGCTCGATGTGCCGCTCGCCCTCCGGCCCACGAGCGAGACCGCCATCTACCCGATGTACTCGCTCTGGATCCGGTCTCACACGGACCTCCCGCTCAAACTCTACCAGATCGTCAACACGTTCCGCTACGAGACGAAACACACCCGCCCCCTCATCCGCCTCCGTGAGATCACGTCGTTTAAAGAGGCGCACACCGTGCACGCGACGCGCGAGGAGGCGGAAGCGCAGGTCGAGACCGCGCTCGGCCTCTATAAGGAGTTCTACGAGAGCCTCCGGGTGCCGGTGATCATATCCCGCCGCCCGGCCTGGGACAAGTTCCCCGGCGCCGACTATACCATCGCGGTCGACACCATCATGCCGGACGGAAAGACCCTCCAGATAGGGACGGCGCACATGCTCGGCGACCACTTCTCCCGGACCTACGAGATCACCTACGAGGACGCGAACGGGGAGCGGCAGTATGCCAGCCAGACCTGCTACGGCATATCCGAGCGGTCGATTGCGGCCGTGATCGCAAGGATCAATGCGTCGTCCTGCCCCGGGGCAATCTCCACACCGTAGGTGTCCCTGACCCGGAACCACTTCTTCGAGACCTC
>JALHHX010000049.1 GCA_022837245.1 Lentisphaerota bacterium | reverse complement strand
GGCTTAAGATGATGGTCGGTTTTGAAAAAAGCCTTTTCATGGTCAACAAGGCTGTTCCTGATGTCTAGCACAGACAAACCGCTTGCCTCCAAGTAATCTACGAATGCATCTCCAATTGGATTCACGCAGTCGTCAATACCCGAAGGGAGCATGTCTGGCACATCAGGATCTATTTGATGTGGTAGAAGCACAAATAAAAATGGGATTCCGGAATGTTGGAGGTAAGACTGTAAGCGCAGTACGTCGTCCGCGCGCTGTCTGGCCATTGTAAGAAGAAATTTTTCTGTATACGTCCAGACATCTTGCCGAGCCAAATGACCATTGGAAAGTAAAACAACGTCCAAGTCCCTGGAATTGGAAACCGTGCGTCTGCCTATCATCCGTTGGAAACCGCCATTGAATGTTATAAGTGGATATCGAATTCTCTCAGGCATGGACTCCTTCATTACGCCTAGCAGACTCACAAGAAAAAGGCGAGCGGATGTGACTTCTCCCTTGCGTACTTGAGAGAGATAGTCGTTATACCCATTCTGGACGCCGATCCCGAAACCACAAGCGACAAGCGCAAGTAGAAAAAGAGAGGATAACGTATAGCGAAATGGAGTTTTCATTAGAAATTAAAATAGATAAATGGATCGTGGGCTCCCTTGGCCAGATAGGATACGGACACGACCATGATACAGACGAGCCAGACAGCATAAAGAATATCGCCCAAAGTTTTTAACGGCTGTGGGTAACGAATTTTTGAAACCAGTTTCCCGAACCAACGGTGTAAAGGCATAGAAAACAATATGGCAAAAACAAAGAAAGCCAAATTCTCTGACAATAAGAGCAGCGTTTTTGAATCTATGCCATGTTCCGCGTCGTGGCCAAACATGACCCCTAAGTAGTGCAAACCTTTCGTAAGGCTTTCAGACCTGAAAAAGACCCAGCCTACCATGACAAAAAACATCGTATATACCCAACCTGCCATTGAGGCAAGAATACTCGTTCGCTCAGATTTTTTCGGCAAAAACAACTTTTCTCCAGCAATCAAAAAGAAAAACATCAACCCCCAGACGACAAACGTCCAGTTCGCACCATGCCAAATCCCCGTAAGAACCCAAACAGCAAAAAGGTTAAATATATTGCGGGAGCGTGTTTTGGAACGGCTTCCTCCGAGAGGGAAGTAAACGTAGTCACGGAACCAGGTGCTCATAGAAATGTGCCATCGGCGCCAGAATTCTGAGACCGAACGCGAGACGTAGGGATAGTTGAAGTTCTCCAAAAAATGGAAACCAAACATACGCCCCAAACCAATTGCCATGTCTGAGTATCCGGAAAAATCAAAGAAGATTTGAAAAGTGTAGGCAATAATACCTGCCCACGCCAGACCTGTGGAAAAAGGTGCGCCGGGGTTGATTTCGTTCAACGGGATCCAATTGGCCCCTTCGAAAGCGGTGTCTGCTATGATCGCAAGAGGATTTGCAAGAAGAACTTTCTTTCCAAACCCCAGGGCGAAACGACACATGCCGCCTGCGAAATCCGACCACGTCTCCCGACGGTTCATAATTTCATCAGCAACAGTCTCATATCGAACGATCGGACCTGCGACTAACTGAGGAAAGAGTACAATGTATAGACCGACGTTAAGCGGATTGCGCTGAGGCTGCGATTTGCCTTGGTAGACGTCCAAAACGTAGGACATCGCCTGAAACGTAAAAAAAGAAATTCCAAGAGGGAGAACTATTGACGGAACATTAATCGACGTTCCAAGAAAAGCGTTCATCTGCTTCACGGTAAAAGCTAGGTATTTGAAGTAGAACAAAAGCCCCACATTTGCGGCTATGGAGCCCCACAACGCAAACTTTCTAAACCGCGTTTTATTTCCAACAATCCAGCCAGCGAGCCAGTTTGCAAACACGGAGATAATCAGAATCTTTATGAATTCCGGCTCTCCATATCCATAGAAAACTAGACTGGTCGCCAAAAGCAGGAAATTCTGCAATCTACGGCTCCTGCGCGCTAGGCCGTAATAAGCTATTAGCGTAAGCGGAAGAAAAGTAAAAAGAAACAGTGGCGAAGTGAAAAGCACGTAACTCCGCTTCCTCTAATTTTGTTACAAGGACTAAGTCGCTTCTGACTCGACCTTCAGCGCGGCTTCGCAAAATTCTGCCGACCATATAAACCTGCTGCGGAACATGTCTCGCTTCGCGACAAGAAAATTCAGATCTTCCTGTCGTTGCTTAGGGCTTCGCCGCCCGAGACGGCAAACCCCGACGATTAAGTTGACAAGATTCGGCATAGATACGAGTAGTCTCTCGCGGAAAGGCATTTTAAGCCTTGTGCGCCAGTCATGCTCTTTTTTTAAACGCAGATTGTCCGTAAGCAATGGCAGCACCTTGTGTGTGTAGTATGCCCACCAAAGTGCAACTGGGCCACTAGTAGGAGCATTTGGATGCCAGGGTTTCACGCGCCCTATGAAATGGAGCACCTCATTGGCATGGGCATCGGCAGCTCCTGCCCAGTGGTTCCATCTTCTATCTAGGGGCTGGACCATGCCGGACCATACGTAGTTTATAACACTTTGATCCACCTGGGGGAGCTCTTTCGTATGTGTTGTGAATACGTCGAGCATCGTCTCCGTACGCTCTCGCCATGCAGTCAAGTCAAGCATCATGAACCCAGCGCTGTATACAACGCCAGGCTCCCCGGGAGCCGGCGGGGAGAATGGCACGCAAACATCCCATGGGCAAGCAATATTTGAATAGTGCCCTGCCACCATGCCTACAGGCTTGTCGAGATTGACTGTCGAGAACAGTTCTCCGATGTCCGCCAGGCAGAGCATATCCGTATCCAGATAAATGACCCGCATCAGGTCAGCAGGCAGAAAACGTCCGCAGAGAATTCGAGCATATGTCATGTAGGACGCTGCCCCATAAGGTAGTGGTTTACCAGAAGTAAAACAGCCGATGTCAATAAGATGGAACTCGAACCTCGCAAATGGATATTTGGCTATGAGTTTTCTGAACGCCGCCTCAAATTCATCATCTGGCTTGTCGCTTGCCAAGTGCAGTACCAGTGGAATTGAACTACGGTAGGATTCAAGCATACTGGCGGCGGTAACGAGCGCGGGCACGGCATAGTGGGAATCCGCTGTCAGAAGAACATGGTTGGATTTTGTTGAGTCACAGAGAGCGGTATTCAATGTCTTTTCCCTTTCTTTTGCACCTCGGAACGAGTAAAAGGAGTGTCGCGCAGCGCAAATGGACAGGCTTTTATTAGAGGATCAAGGTCGATAGTGCCGGGCGTCCAGCGTCCTGCAATATCCCCCAAAAGGGCAGCATCTGCCGTATCGGTTATTAGAAACGCACGCTGGTCGTGCTTGCCAATCGATTCGTAAAAATCTAGATATTTAAAATCACCGCCGTAAACACCATTGGTAAATCTCACCCAAACCGAAGGAACGTTGTAAGCCTCTGCAACAATTAAAGCATGAAGCGATGACGCATACACCCGTGAGGCTCCAGCAATAGTATCTACAAAGTCCAACCAAAATTTATAACAGTCCGGCCGAAGCAACACGGCATGCTCTAACTCGACAAGCTTCGCAACCATAGGATGCTCGCCATCAATGTAATGAGGCACAACAACGACTTTCCCGTGCCTAGGCCCTGACGGCCTATAAAAGCGCTTTAGCAGCAATGCCGGATCCCCATAAATAGTCGGGCAGGCAAAACCGGCCGCTTCAATAGCTCGATGCGTCAATGGCCCTCTCACAGCACAAATCCGGGCAGGCTCAACGGCGGGAACGTGGTCTAAGGCAATGGCACCGGCTCCCCAAACCGTAGTTTTCGAATTGGCAAACGAAAGAACAGAGCCAATGACCATGAAGTGTGGCGTACTGGAACAATCTTGTTTCCTTACGGTATTGATGCGCATGCCAGTAAGTGCACCAATCAGATTAACATTCAAGTCGTCACCCCAGTTCAGCCGCTTCTTCAAAGAGTTGCGCTCCCAGACAAAAACCGGCAAGGCAGGCCCTCTCAACACTCTGTCAAGTACAGAACCAATCTTATGCAAATAAACGGAACAACCGCGCCATAACGACACAAGCTTGCGCTGAAGAATCCTCGAGAGAATTACTGCATAAAATTTAAAGTACAGCCAAAACACACTCGGGTAAACAATGGTCTCCGGTGCGGCCGCGATTAGAGAAAACGACCTCATACTAGTAAGCCTAGAGCCAATGCGAACCCAGCCCTTGTGCAGTGCAACTTTATGGCTTGATGGACGTTTGCGCGCTTTTAGGAAAGCCATTACGTCCATCAAAGAGATGGCCATTGCATCCATGCGTGTGGCGATATTGTCCGCATGTGTTCTGCTAAGATTGTTTGCGTGTATTCGCCGCATGGCCATAGGTTGCTCCATATCAGCAAAAGCCACTCGTCCCAGGCTGGCCACCTTAAGATGGAATGCTATATCCTCAGCCCAATATCTTTTTGGGAAGCCACCCACTGAATTCGCAAGATCTCTGCGAATGGTGAGAACATCTGCAATGCCGCCAGTTATGGGCCCCATTGGGTAGATTGATTGAAAGTACTTGCTAGGCTTGATGTCCTCCACATACGAGCAGAACTTGTCCTTAGCGCTCCTGGAAAACCCCTGGAACCAGCGTTGATCTTCATCCCCAGGGTCGTAGGCATTGCCCAACGAATGCCGAACCATGTCTAACCCAGGATCATCTTTGAAGGCTTTTTTGTCGAAAGCAAAGCAGCCCGGAAGATACCAATCGTCACCATCCAGAAAGGCCACAAACGGGCACCTAGCCTCACGTAGCCCTACGTTACGCGACTCTCCCGGTCCTTTGTTTACATGCCCCTCATGCCAGCAGAGACGAATCCGGTCCGGATGGAGATTCGAGAGTGACTCAGCAACAGCAAACGACTCGTCTGTCGAGCCGTCCTCCACTAGAACAACCTCGCCAACCTCGGGCTGCTGCAGCGCAGATTCTACGGCACAGCACAGATATGGGGCCACATTGAATATCGGGATTATGACAGAAACCTTGAAATCGTCCACATCACCCGAGCCAATATTTTCACATTCCGGAAAGGAGAGATCAGGTATAACCTGTTGTCTTTGATCCGCCCCGTTCACTTCATAGCCTTTTCTACAGACCATTTTTGCTGCATTAGAGTCATTCCGGGAGTGATTGGCAGGCGTCGCCAACCGAAAATCACCGAATCACTTACACTAAAGACAAGTGCACGTTTCACTTGGTCTGAAAAAACGTAGCTCGACTTTTTTTCATCCCAAGTTTTGCAGGTCAGATCGCAGGAGTAATCTCCTGGTGCAAAAGCAACGTCACTCGGTAGCTCCACGCTTATTGTTCCTTTCCCCGGGATGCGTTCAGGAAGTCCATTCATGCAATAAGAATCTAGTACGACAACGCACTTGTCCGGAGTATCCTCTCGCAAAACGCCCAAAACCACAGATGGCCCAAAGATTTCCGACTGCTCAGACGTGTATGACATTGAAAAGCGCCATCGGCAACTGGACTTATCATAGTTCATTTCGGCGTTCTCTGCCTGCCAATGACCATCGCCTGTGCGATCCGTCCGTTGCGCGATAGGCACGGGCACGCCCGTTAAACCATTTGCCTGTTGATAGGCATCGGCTACGGTTTCTGTATCGCCGTCCATTCGCACCCGCCCGCCATCCAACCAGATGCTACGTGTGCAAAGAGCACGCACATTTGCCATTCTGTGGCTTACAAAAAGGATGGTTCTTCCTACTTTGGAAATCTCCCCCATCTTTCCGAGACATTTTTTCTGGAAGGCGGCATCGCCCACGGCGAGAACCTCGTCCACCAGCAACACCTCCGATTCCAAATGCGCCGCCACGGAAAAGGCCAGCCGCACGTACATACCAGAGGAATAGCGTTTCACTGGCGTATCGATAAATCGCTCGACTCCTGAAAAGTCAACAATCTCATCAAACTTTGCATCAATCCCGCGGCGCTTCATTCCGAGAATGGTGCCGTTCATGTACACATTCTCGCGCCCCGTCAGTTCAGGGTGAAAGCCAGTGCCCACTTCAAGTAGCGATCCAACGCGACCTTCAATCACAGCTCTACCGGAAGTTGGTTCGGTAACCCGAGTCAGAATTTTAAGTAGTGTAGACTTCCCAGCACCGTTACCGCCTATGACACCAAGAACTTCACCTTGCTCCACCTCAAATGAAACGTCTTTTAGAGCCCAGAAATCTGAACCACTTTTTGAGTCTCGCCGACCGATCTTGCCTATGTACTCCGCCGGATCGCGCCCGCGCAGCTTATGCCACTTGTAAGCCATTTCATCGCCAAAGGTACGCCGGTTTATAACACCGAGCTTATAACACTTGGAGATATTGGATGCTTTAACAATTGGATTAGACATATTACACCGTGTCGACGAAATTGGACTGTACTCGGTTAAACATGAACAAACCGCTTATTAGCACCAACGCGGTTGAGAGTAACCCTATCAGGATTGCTGCGGGTTCGATACTGTTTTTCCCAGTAAACATCCAGCGGTTGAACTCAACTGCAACAGACATCGGATTCGCCCACATTATGAAACGGAACGCCGGCCTTACAATGCCAGAAGCCGGATAGACAATAGGCGTGGCATACATCCACATCTGCAGGATGAAAGGCAACGCGAAGCGCAAATCCCGGTACTTAGTGGTTGCCGCAGCTATCCAAAGTCCGAAGCCCAATCCTACCAATGCCGTATACAATATGAGCAGGGGCATTGCCAGAAGCACGGGAGAAGGAGATATGGCGTCTCCTTTTATATAATAATAAACACAGAAAACCACCAAAATTAACATATTCAGAGCGAGGTGTGCCAGATTGGAAAGCACTGAAGCGAATGGCAACACTAGGCGTGGAAAATACACCTTTGAAAGGATATGTGCACTTCCAATAAGGGACGTCCCGCTGTTGTTAAGGACAGCGCTGAAATAATTCCACATAACCGTACCACTCATGTAGAAAACGAAATGCGGAATTCCATCTGTCGTTATTTTTGCTAAATTTCCGAATATTACAGTGAATACGATAGCAGAGACAACAGGCTGGATCAAAAACCAAAGCGGCCCTAAAACAGTTTGCTTGTAGACCACGGTGATGTCGCGTTTCGCAAGCAGAAGAATCAAATCATGGTATTCTGCAATTTCCCGCCAGTTTATCCTAAAGAAGGATTTAGTGGGTTCAATTACGGTTATCATATGCTCGCGATATCTGCAACTCCGCTGTTTTTCATGCCCCGAATCTTAACACACCGACTCCATACGCGCAAGCAGTAAAGGCATGCGCGCAGTGCGTGATAATTCATGTTAGCGAGAGGCTTTTGAAACTCGAAATTAATGAGCTTAACTCCTGTCTTACAGAAGATCCCGACCTTCCGAAAGTATTGACAAAGGGTTCGCTCAGTTCTCCGGTTCGTCAAAACCATTCATTTCCCCATCGACAGCCGAATCTACATTTTCGCAATTGTAGAGCTCCCCACCAGCCACTGTCGAAACGTTTCCCACAACCGTGCATTTGACAAGCGATGACTCGCAGGCACCTCCACCGAATTCCGCCGTATTGCGCGTCAGTACACAGTCGAATAGTGTAGAACCGAAAGCTCCTCCCCCATCAACCGCGATGTTGCCTTCGAGACGGCAACCCTCAAGTGTACCGCCGATGGCGCCGCCACCCAATTCCGCGTGCCCGTTGCGCAAAGTAAATCCACGAAGCCGCGTGCCCGCCTGGAAGACATCGCTCCCCAGAGTGGCGCAACGAAGGATGCACCCGCCATCGATTACCGTGACTTCAGAACCCTCAACAGCGTCTATGAACAGAATCTTGCCTCCCGTGTCAATCGGTTCATAAATGCCGCTAGCGACCAGAATCGTATCGCCATCGGCTGCGGCATCGACCGCAGACTGCAACGTCCGCTTGGCTGTGCCCCATTCTGCTCCATCGCCAGAATCGTTGCCGCCGGTTGCGTCCACATACCAGGTAACCTCCAGGGAGGTCGATTCTAGGGGTGCTTCAAGAGGCGAGATTGATGATACGGCTGGAGCGGAAGATACACTGCCTCCTCGCCACCCAGGTTCCGCAGCACTCATAACGCCAGGACGTATCCCTCCACTTCCCGCCGCAGCCTGAATAAAGTAGTAATATGTTCTGCCAGAAACTCCGCTAGTGTCCCAGAACCAGAGTCTGGACACCCAACCTGCGAGAGCCGTCTTGGGTCCGTTCAATGTTTCCGCCCTGTAAACTCGGTAGCAGTACGCACCGGGAGCCTCAGGCCATGTGAGCACCGTTCTATCTGTATAAGCTCCGTCAGTAGCCGACAACCCGGTAGGCGGCGGAATCTTACGCCATCCAGCATCGGCTGTGCTGGAAAATCCGCTTCTCCACCCCTCTGAGTCCAAGGCGGCTCGAACAGAATAGTAATGGTTTGCTCCAGGCAGCGCCGTGTAGTCTCGAAACACCAGATTTTCTTGCCATGAACTTATCTGGATGCTGCCCTCCCCGGATTCAGATGAACGGAAAACAGCGTAATGGGTTGCACCTTGTACCGCCTGCCAGGTGATCGTGACGTTGCCGTAATACGGCCCGTCGGAGGCACTCACTCCGGTTGGCGGGGGCAGCATACGCCAACCAGTGTCAGCTGGTGAGAAACCGCTAACACGTTCTCCTGCGCCTCCAGAATCTGCTTGTACGAAATAATAAAAAGTCTGCGCAGGTGTCGCGCCAGTGTCACGGAACCAACACTTGCTATCCCAGTTGGACACCGGAGTCTTCTCTCCATCCAACGCAACAGATCTGTAGACACGGTAGTGGGTTGCACCCGGAACAGCCGACCAGGATATACCCACATAGCTAAATGCCGTGCCGTCGGAAGCCGTTGGAAGAGCTGGCGCCTGCATCGCCCGCCAGCCGGACTCTGCCTCGCTAAAAGCACCGGGGAAGCCGCCTTGATTGTTTGTAGATGCTCTTACAAAGTAGTTGTATGTCCTACCTGGCAAGGCTTCTTGATCCTCAAACGAAAGCTCAGTGCTCCAAGTTGAGATTTCCTCAGGCACTCCGTCAGGGAGCTCAGATCTGTAAACCTGATAGTGCGAGGCCCCGGAAACCGCTTCCCAAGAAATAGAAACTTGGTCTAAGAGTTCCCCGTCCGTAGCAACCACCATGGCAGGAGCTGACAATTTGCGCCAGCCAGAATCGGCAGCACTTGCAGCACTGGAATACGTGCCGTCAGCATCTACGGCAGCCTGTACGGTGTAGTACCTTGGATATCCGGGCGCGCCGAAGTAGTCCCGAAACGATAGCGCCGTCTGCCAGTCACTAAGTGGAGTGCCTCCAACACCCAATACGTCAGACACCATAACACGGTAGTGCGTTGCATTTGGCACAGGCTGCCAGGTGATTGTCACGTTCCCAAAGTAAGCTCCGTCCGTTGCAACCACACTTGACGGAGGGGTCAAAGCACGCCAGCCACTCTCGGCAGCGCTTAAACTGCCTGCACGGTAACCATCGGCACCTGCGGCGGCTTGGACGAAGTAATAGTATGTCCTGCCAGGAATCGCTGAGACGTCCCAAAACCAAAGCTTGGTTGCCCAACCAGCAAGAGCAACCCTTATGCCGAATGGCGTCTCCGATCTGTAAACGCGATAGTGGGTGGCACCCGGGACGGACGACCACGACATGGCGATTCTTCCAATGACGCCATCGGAGGCTGTAAACAAAATCGGCGCAGGCAGTTTCCGCCATCCGGCGTCTGAGGCACTTAGAATGCCAGATCGCCAACCATCATCTCCCACAGCAGCACGGACGAAATATTGAGACGTCCGTCCTGGCTCGCATTCCGTGTCTAGGTAATGGGTTCCAGATTGCCACACCCCGAGTTCAACAAGCGAACCATCTTCATCCGCCCGGCTCACTCGATATCGAGTAGCACCACTTAGGGGTTGCCAGGAAACGGAAACACCAGCGTCAGTCGAGCCATCAGACGCAACGACCCCAGTCGGTCCAGGAAGCAAACGCCACCCCTCTTCGGGACCAGAGGTGGCACCGGCACGCGACCCATTAATATCGACAGCGGCTCTGACAAAATAGTAGTACGATCTGCCGGGGGCCCCAGTCAAATCCCAGAACCATCGTTTCGTATCCCAAGCGGAAATATCAACCAGTGGGCCGTCGGGAGTTTCAGACCTGTATAGCCTATAGTGGCTTGCCCCGTCAACCGCGTCCCAAGAAACGGCTACCCTTCCAGCATAAGCACCGTCGGAAGCATTGATTCCCGTGGGGGCAACCAGCCCACGCCACCCTGGATTGGATGTGCTTCGGGTACTAGGAAGAGCCACAGTCGACAGAGGCACAGCAACAATTGAATAGTAATAAGTCCGACCTGGCAACGCATCAAAATCGTTAAATTCGGGATAAACCTGCCAAGAGCTCAGAAGATTCTGCACTCCTGTGGCGCTCTCGGATCGGTACACGCGATAATGCGTAGCGTTTTGCACCTCGTTCCAAGTCACAACGACACGATTCGTATACTCACCATCGCTCGCCATCACTCCAGTGGGCGCGCCAATCGGCTGCAACTCGGAATCGCCATTCCACACACGCGTACCTGTAAGGACAACGCCGACGTAGTCAGATTGGCCGTAAACTGTTATGTACCAGTAACCAGACATTGGCGAGTTGATGGTTATCGTCTCCTGATTGCCGGACAACTGTGAACTATAGTCCCACTCCGTTTCGGCTGCAGAACCTCCATAACGCACATATATATCACAGTCACCTGTTCCGCCTGATGTTGTAATTGTCAACTTTTCAGTTTCCAGAGGAGCTTCAAATATGTATTCACGTATTGACCCCTGTAACCCAGAAATGCCCTTCGCTGGTGTTTTATTTTCGAGCATTTGGATACTTGAGGTAGCAACTCCCTGGTATTCCACACACAAAAGATTGTTTGTGTTTAAAGCTTCTGACACGCGGTTCTCGAACTCGACAAGAGCAAAGATTTGGTTTGTACCCGGCAGAACTTCGATGGGCGAAATGGCAATTGTGCGGGCCTCCCCGGGCTCAAGCATACCTACAGGCTCCCAAGCTTCACCTACTTCACCCACATTCGGAAAACTGTTAGTTATGTTCTGCCATAAGTCTACATACATGCCTTCGCCAGCCGCAACGCCTTGGTTCTCAACGGTCACGTATACCGTCATGTCCATGCCTGCGAGGATCTCAGAAGGGCATATAATGTCAGTTACAACAAAGTCCGGCAACAACGGCATAGCTTGGACGAACTGAGCAAAAGTTAAGACAACGCAAGCGGCAACCTGCTTCACTTTATTGAGTAGTTCAACGCGTCTCATTGCTTGCCCCCTCTCTCGTAAAACTTGAGCCCTTCTATTTGCTCGGACGAGATGCCGTAAAACGCAGAGTATCCTTCCTCTCCGACGCCCCATTCAAGACCTTCGTAAACACAGGGAAGCGCCTCTTCGCCATTTTCTTTGATCAGCCCCCAGAGTCCGTCCCTTTTCGCCGGGACGAGTCCGCGCCACGGAACGCCCAGTTCGTCGTATTCCGGTTTGACGCGCCATTCGCCGTGTCGGTCTGCAAGCCCCCATTTGCCGTTGGATTCGACGGGGCGCAGTTCCGGCCCTTCATCGGAGAGGTCTGAAGGCTCGACGCGCCGCCCGGCCGCATTAAAAAACATCGTTCTGCTGCCTGATTGAACCTTGAGCAATTCATTTTGCTGTTGCACAAGATCATAGTCCCGCTTGATAATTTCCTCGCCAGTGGATAAGTCAATGGCACTCCATTTGCCGCGCCGTTCGACTATCGCCAGCTTATCAAGCGGCGGCTCCATCGGCAGTATGCGCGAATAGCGCCCGTCGTTGACGAATTCGCCAGTCTCAATGTCCAGCAGGCCCGTCAAACCATCCTCCCGCGCGGTGTAAACGCCCGGCGCAGGCGACGCCACGCCGCGATACCGGCATGCGGCTTTTTCTTCGCCATTTGTGGAAATAATCCCCCACAATCCGTTTGTGCTCTGCGCCGACCAAAGTGGATCCGCGCCGCCCAGTGGTTCCAGTGTCTGGTAGCGCGGCGGCACGAGCGCCGAGCCATCGACGGAGACCAGCCCCCACAGATTACTTGTGCAAACGCTGAGCGCATCGCCGCTCCAAACGCCGGGGACGTCGTAAAGCGCTCCAGTCAGGCGCTTGCCACCGCGATCTAAAATTCCCCACTTGCCATCCATACGATACGCCCAGCATCGCGGCTCGTCGGCGAACCACCGCACGGAGTCGAACTCGGGTTTTGCAGCCCATCCTCCGGTCTCGTCAATAAGCCCCCACTTTTCACCGGAACGGGCAGCGGCGCGCCCACCACGAAAAGGTGTTGCATCCGCAAAGCGTGGATTTATGAGCTCAACACCGGCGCGGTCGATAAATCCAATGTTGCCATCGCCGCCAATAGAAATCAGAAGTCTGTCATCCTGCCGCATGAACGCTCCGGTTCGCGACGTCCTGCCGACAACTTCGCCACGGACATTGATGTATCCGAAGTCGCCATCCGGGAAAGACACCACCGCTACACCATTTCGGAATTCAGGGACAGGCCGTTCAGGAAATACCGCTGATAGATCACGTAATGGCTTGCTGGCAATGGGTTTAGCGTCTGCACCTATAAACATGCCATCGGCATTTACACCCGCCTCCTCCTGCACCCATGCAAAGCCTTCGCTCCAGTTTGCGCAGAGTTTGTAGCGCGGCGCCACCTGTAAACTTCCGTCATCAGGGTTTATGAAGCCGAACTTGCCATCCTGCAACACAATGAATGGGGCATGAACTTCTACTACCGTATCATTTACCGCGGTTTCAAATGGCACCATCCCCGCCACGAAAGATACGGAGAAAACGGCAAACGCTATTTTTCTCAAATACTTCATGGTTGCGCCCTTAGCCCCCTTATGACTGCATCTCTGATTTTTTCTTCAATGAGTCCGTACCCTCTTGCCATGAAATGCAAGCCGTCGTCGTCCAAATCGTGCGGAACACTCTCTGCGTCAGCCACGACATAGCGTGTAAACGGTGTCGACACTTGATGGGCACGCACAAGGCTGTTGAACGCAACAAGCTCGTTCTGGCGTTCGATGGTGTATCCCTGGTAGTCGTCCCTCATTTTCGGCAAAGTCACGCCTATGACCAGGGTGCGCCCTCGTCCCGCGCGTTGCGTCAATATGCTGTTGAGTCCAGTCTTCCAATCAGAATAAACGCTTCCGGCTGCGCGTCCACCAACCACGTCGTTCATCCCAATGAAATAGACGACTACAAGAACACCGGGGCCGGTCTGAACAGCTCCGCGTGGAAGTGCGCGCGAGGTATCGACCAGCATGTTGTTTATTTCATAAGTGCGCGAACCCGGGTAACCGCAATGTTCGGGGCCGTGGCCGTTGGTGTCGTGACCTAGCCACGGGATAAAGGAGGTCAAGTCACGCCTCAGGTAACCCCGGGAACCCTGGAAGTTTATATCAGTCGGCGAAACGTAATATCGGCTCCAATCGGATACGGCAGGATAATTAAACCAGGGGCTTTGCCATAACGGCATTTGATACTGCCCCGAGTATGTCCTCCTGAAGCCATATGTAAGAGAATCACCAATTGCTGCCACAGCTAGGCCTAACAACCTTACATGATCGCTTTCAGATACAATCGTCCCAGTGGTGGTCTTTATGATACACGACACATCGACGGACGTCCCGGCAGGCCATGTACCCGAAGCTTGCAATTCTACCTCCAAAGAAACAGAGGCGCTACCAGGAATCGGCACCTCGCTTGACTGTGTCCTTATGAACGACGACCCTCCAGGCAATTTGTATGAGATACGCGTCGGATCGCTAAAGCGCAACCACCTTGTTAAACCGGTACTATCTGCTGCAGCTATACCATTGAGTCTTAATTTCGCAGGGGTAATAGTCCCCAAGACCCCAGGGTGCAAAACAAGCACGCCTGGGTTTGCGTTTTCCGTCTGAAGGATTGGCCCAGCCGTGGTCGAACGGCCTGCCGGCCAAGCATCCAAACGTGTTTTATACAGCGGATCAACCTGAGATACACCATCGGAAATAACCCACACCTCGGCAAACAAATTGGTATTCACAGGTGCCGTGCCGGGCTGGACTGTACTGTTGGAAAGATGACGGCCGAGCAGCCCACCTTTATCAGTGATTGCCAGCACAGTCCCATCAACACCTTCCACCTTAGCCTCATAGTCGGGATCGGCCCAGAGATTTCTCGATCTCCGACTGCCTAAATGATCAAGAGTTATCCTGTAGTGCCCTCCAACAAGAAGCTCAAGGTCTGCCGTCTGTATGCCATCGTAAGTCGTATTCTGAAATGTGAAGCTTCTGTGATCGCCTGAGATTGGATCAATTTTCATGGCGTATGCCTCAGTCATGCCGTCTAAGCCGGGATCTCCAAGAGTAAGCCTAACAGGCACTAACAAGGACGGGTTTTCAACGCGGCCTGGTCCTGTTGGATTGGAATGGTTAGTGATTTCAGTCTGGTCGTCAATACCGTCCCCATCCGTATCACTCCGTCTAGTATGCGTACGATAGCGGAGCTCCATACGGTTGGAAAGGCCATCTCCATCGGCATCTCCTTGAAGTCCGTGAATTCCAGAATCATCATATGCCAGCAAGCGCTGGGATACTTCATACC
>JALHHX010000251.1 GCA_022837245.1 Lentisphaerota bacterium | reverse complement strand
AAATTTTGTTCTAAGTGTAATACATTTTGCTTTCAATGATCGTATAGATCCTATAACTGTACCTAATCTTTTATGTTCTGCTTTAACAATATCCCAATGTTTAAACCCACTCTTTTCTGTGCAAGTCTTTGTGCAGCAACCGCTTAACAACCAGCTTAGTCTCAGAATCTTAGTCCTTAATATCTGTTAATTAGACTCCTAAATTAATCATCACTTAGTTGCTCCAATACGACTTGTATTGCAACATAAGCCATATCGTTATCTTCTCTATAGTATCTTCCATAGATACTATTTATTTTAAAACATATCGTATTTATTGTAACATAATCATCCAATACTTCAAAAATTTCATAAATATTTTCAGCATCTCCCCATAAAGAAATATAATCATTCTCAGATCCACAAGTTTTTTCAACAACAATATTTACAGTAAATGTTTTATTGACTCTCCGTAAAGACGTTGGTGTAGAATTATATATATTAGGAAATACATAATATACAGATGCAGTACCAGCTCTTCTATAAGGAATAGCCTTTAATACTGTGCTACCAGCTACCTTAGCACTTACCAGAGTATGTATTCCAGAAATAACATTAGAATAAGTCAATTCTTCACCGCCCTTGCATTAACTGGTATTATACGAATCGTTCTTATTTTACTTTCTACTTCTTGCTCATAAATTATATCTTTAGATGCACAATAAGTATGTAAATTAGTAAATCCAGTACTTAATGTAAAGACTTTTTTATGAAATAAATTCCTAACTTCATGAGCAGCTTCCATAGTAGTTACATAATCAGTACTAGAAACATATATATAAACCATAAACAATTCAAAATTATTGTCATAATAATAAGTATCCTTAGATACATTTGAAGAAATCCAAACATATAAAGAATCTGTAGTAATATCAGGAGTACCAAAAACTACTGAAGGGTACTTAGTTTTTACTTCTGTATAAATCTTAGCTAACATTACAGATTCAATAGTGTCTGCCATATACTCCCCTTATCCAAAGAACGTTGTAGGATACCATACATAAATAGAAGGTATAACTCTATTCTCTACAAAGTCGCTACCTAAAACATCAGCATATGCTTCTCTAAGTGCTGGTCTAATATAAGGAACTCCGTGCATGTACTTCCACCTGCTAGTACCAAACTCTATATACCCAGCGTAAGGTTGCGTAGCATAGGCTAGTATTTGAATAGAGCTAGGCGAAATCAAAGTCTTTACACCTATAGAATCTCTCAACCTACCAGTATCAACTAGAACTTTATCCTTAGCAACTTTCTTAAAAATTTCTCCACACTCAGTTAGTTTAAGCCCTAATGTATATATCCTATCTTCAATAACATATGTAGCACCTAAAGCTTCTGAATGGTATCCGCTGTACTTAGGAGCTGTAGCATTATAATTAGTATATACCTTAGATATTAATTTCACTGCTTCACCAACAACGCCATATAACCAAAAGGCTCTAATTTAGGCTTTATAACATCGTATACATCAGATCCTATATATAATTTATCTCCATCTAATAATGTAACCGTAACACCTGCGTCTGTATAATCATTTACATAAGCATCGTAATAATTTTTAAATTCTATGCCCTCAACAGTTAACTCTTTTGGAGGATAACGTCTAACTTTATAAGACATACTAACTGAAGAATACACTTTAGACAACGTGCCTAATACAGTCTGCCCTAGTGAATTTGTAGTAGTAGAGTACCTATAAACATCTGCTTTATGACCATAGGTATAATTATGTTGTCTTATTAAATTATATGCAGATGTTAATGCTCCCATATCACCACTCCGTAGTAAAAGGATAATTAATAATATCCGAAGTATTTTTAAATGAAGGTACATCGTCTCTAATATAACCAACCTGTGGAGATATAGCAGACAACGCTTCTAAATACCTTTCATAATAAGTTTTATAACCTTGCTTAGATGACTTACTCGTATCATAAGTAACTTTCATAATTCCATTATCAACAGACTGTATTGTATCCTCACTGTAGTATAGACTAAGCGCTCTTAAAGACATAAAATGACATAAAAGATACGCAAAAGCTTCTCCATGAATATCTGGTATTGTACATTCTGTAGTACTAAATTTGTGAACAGTATAATAATACATATTAATATCATCATATCCTATTGGTGTATAAAACTTTAACTTATTCA
>JALHHX010000250.1 GCA_022837245.1 Lentisphaerota bacterium | reverse complement strand
CCCTGATGAGTGATTCGCACACCCCGTACCTCCTCCGCAGGGACGTTGGGGACGTTGACATTGAGTGACACCCCTTCAGGCAGGCCCTCCTGGGCGATGACTCTGAGCAGTCGCTGCATGAAGCCGGTGGCGGCGCTGAAATCAACAGGTTTGAAGGAGTCGATGGACATGGCCACGGCGGGAACACCGAAGACCGCGGCTTCCGTGGCTGCGGACACCGTTCCCGAGTAGATCACGTTCACGCCGATATTGGCGCCGAGGTTGATTCCCGAGACCACCACCTCCGGTGGCGGCTTCATCAGTTCGGTCAGGGCGATTTTCACACAGTCTGCCGGCGTCCCGTTCAGGGCGTAGCCGAAAAAGCTCCCATTGCGATAAACGGTCCCTACCCGCAGGGGGTCGAGCCAGGTAATGGCATGCCCCACCGCACTCTGTTCGGTTTCGGGGGCCACCACGGTGACGTCGTGTTCGGGGGTGAGGGCCAGATAGAGCGCTTCGATGCCTTTCGCATAGATGCCGTCATCATTGGTCAGTAAGATCCTCATAAAGGACTGAATGCTCCTCTTTCTGCGAGTAGTTCTTGGCCGCTTCGATCCCGGCTTCGAGGGCTTGTTTATTGAGTTCCTCGGTGCCCGGAGGGACGCGCGCGAGGACCGCGGCTTCGAGACTTTTCAAGGAAACCACGCCGGTGAGGGTTGCCAGGGCACCGAGCGCGACCACGTTGGATGCCATTTCGTGTTTCAGTTTTTCCCGCGCAATCTGGGTGAAGGGAATGGCCACCGCTCGGGTGGTGGGCAGCTGTCGCACATGGGTGGAGTCCACAATCAAGAGGCCGCTTGGTTTGAGGTCGAAGAAGTAGACATCGCAGGACTTCTGGTTCATGGCGAGGAGCAGGTCCGGCTTGATCGCCTTGGGATAGTCGATTTCTTCATCGCTGATCACGACCTCCGCCTTGCTCGCGCCTCCGCGGGCTTCCGGCCCGTAGCTCTGAGTCTGGCAGACAAACTTGCCGTCGTAGATGCCGGCTGCCTCGGCCAGAATGATCCCTGCAATGATCAGTCCCTGGCCTCCCGAACCACTCAGGCGAATTTCATAACGTTCCATGGCGTCTTGCCTTCTCCCCTGGTAGAAGCGTCAGATAGTCCTCGACCAAGCCCAACGAAGCGCAGCGTTGCCTTCAGCAAACCCGCGAGCGGTCAAGCGCTCATGGCCAGCTTCGTCTTCGCCACCTCGCGGAGCTTTTGGTATTCCTGGGTATAGAAGGGCAGATCGCGCACACCCATGGTAAACCTTCCCTTCAGTTCTTCCTCGGTCATGGTCTTAGCCTTTTCAATCTTGACCGCGGCTTCCTTCTGCCAGCGCATCATCTCGACCGCTCCGCCCAGGCGGTTTCTCCGCCCGTATTGGATGTGGCAGTGACTGATCACTTCGACCACGGAAAAGCCGCGCTTGCGAATGGCCTGCTCGATCAGCTCATCCAGCAGGGTGGCGTGATAGACCGTGCCTCGGGCCACCAGGCTGGCACCGGCCATGGCGGCCAGTATCATCAAACGTGGCAGAAAAAGAATCCCGGCGCGCATCTGCTGCCGGATTAGCCGTGGGCTTGGAGTCATAGGCATGTTGGGCAATGGCGCAACGGGCAATAGACTAAAGGCAACCGGGGCCAATTAACAGCAAATTCTCCAGCGCAACTGGTTCCGGCGAGTGGGGAAACAACCGGCCGGGTTCAGAGGCCGGGCGTGCCGCCCATAGGCGGGTTTGCCTCTCATGGGGTGAACACCCCATAGCCGCCAGAGGGCTTATAGTATAGATAGATGCATGAAACGACTATGGCTCGAATAGGAGGCGAGCCAAGTGGCACTACGCGGAGCGGCCCGACAAAGGGCCGCTCACTTTTTTTACCCATAGCGCATGAATTAGGGGCGATTCGCCCTTGCCTCGGCTCCCGCAAGCCAGGCAGCACCGCTGATACGAAACCTCGGCGTTCCCGATTGGGGCGGTTAAGGCAACCGCTGCACGCGGTAGTAGCGTTGGCTCAGGTTTGTCTCGGCATCCAGGAATTGGAAGGAGGGCCCGGCGGTGGTCAGATTGGTTAACGCCTCCCAGTTCACCAGGTTGGTTGTCACCTTAAGGGTGTAGTCGCCCGGGCCGCCGCTGACCTGCAACTGGATTTGGCCGCCGGGGGTCAGCCGGATCCAGTCAATTTGCAACGGAGCGGATGGAATGAGAGTGAGTTCCGCTTCGGAGCTGGCCACGGTGCCGGCGAGATTGGAGACCACGACAGAATAGCTGCCAGCATTTTCCGCCTGGACATTCCAGCAAGTATAAGCACTGTCGGTAGCGGCGGCCAGGTTGGTGCCGTTGAAACGCCATTGATACTCCAGCGGCACGGTGCCGGTAGCGATCACGGTGAAGGTGGCGTTGCTGCCCGCCGCGACGGCGATGCTTTGCGGCTGGGTGATAATAACGGGCGGCACCAGGACGGTGAGGAGGGCGTTCGAACTGGTCACGCTGCCGGCCACGTTCGTGACGATCGCCGCATACGCGCCGGCGTCAGTCGGTTGCACGTTGATCCGGGTGTAGCTGCTGGCGGTGGCTCCGGGGATGTTGGTGCCGTCGAATATCCACTGATAACTCAGCGGCGCGGTGCCGGTGGCGGTCACAGTAAAGGTGATATTGGTCCCGGCGATCACGGTCGCGCTTTGCGGTTGGGCGATAATGCCCGGAGGCACGCTAATGGCGAGGGTGGCGTTGGAACTGGTCACGCTGCCCAAGGCATTAGACACGACGACGGCATAGATGCCGGCGTGCGCTGCCTGCACCGGGGAACGCGTGTAGTGGCTGTCAGTGGCGCCGGCGAGGCTCACGTTGTTGAACTGCCATTGATAGCTCAGCGGCGCCGTTCCGGCCGCCGTGACGGTAAAGGTGGCGTTGCCGCCTTCATTTACCGTGAGGCTTTGCGGGTGCTCCAGGATGGTCGGCGGCGCCAGTACCGCGAGCGCCGCAATGGGGCTGGTGGCGCCGCCCAAGGCGTTGGATACGATGACTGCATAGTTCCCATCGTCCGAACTTTGTACGCCGGCCAGGTGGAGCGCGGACGTGGTGGCGCCGTCAATATTCGTTCCATTCCGCTGCCATTGGTAGCTTAGCGGCGGGGCGCCCGCGGCCATGACGGTCAGGCTCACGTTGGAGTTCGCGGCGGCGACCTGGCCGCGCGGCGGCACGGTGATATACGGGCGGCCGTCGTTTACCAGCGCCAGGTTGTGATAGCCGCTGCTTGAGATACCGATGACGTTGGCCACACTGTTTGGCGTGGAAGTTTGGCCGTAGCTATTATCGCCCCAGGCCACCACCGTTCCGTCTGCTTTCAAGGCGAGGCTGCAGTAGCGTCCCGCGCTAATTGCCACGGCATTAGTCAGGCCGGCGGGGACATTGGTTTGGCCGTAGCTGTTGTCGCCCCAGGCCACCACCGTTCC
>JALHHX010000249.1 GCA_022837245.1 Lentisphaerota bacterium | reverse complement strand
GCCACGATGTGCTCCTTGACCTTCCTGACATCCTCCATGAACTCCTTGGCGGATTCCAGGGGGAGCGGCTGCGCTATGGGCGTCTTGTTCGTGCGCAGCGAATCGGCGATATTCGTGCCGAGATCGGCGACCATGGAATCTACTCGTGCCCGAGCGGCTGAATAGACCGCGTCGGCGTCTCCGTCTTCCGTGTAAGCAAGTGCGACGACGGCGAGAGTGTGCGCGACATTGTCGAAGACGAGCAAGTTGTCGGTTATCATGAATTCCGCGAGCGGTTCTTCCGGCGGCAATTTATTGGGAACACGATTTTCAAAATAGTGTGCCATTTCGTATGCCACGTATCCGACAAGACCACCGCCGAAGCGTGGAAGTTCCGGGAGTTGCGCTAGCTTGTACGGTTCAAGCAGGCTACGGAGCACCCCCATCGGGTCGCCGTTATGCTGGATGCGCCTCTGCCGGAAGCCTTGGCGGATTACTACATCAGCCGCATAGACCGTTACGATTGCGCGGGCAGAAGATCCCATGAAGCTGTACCGGCCCCAGCGCTCGCCGCCATCAGCCGATTCGAACAGGAAGACGTTATCGCCCGTGTTCGCGAATCTTGCAAGAACCGAGACGGGCGTTTCTGTATCGGCAAGAATCTTGATGCCAACTGGTATTACCGTTGATTTCTTTGCCATTTCAGCGAATTCGCCGCGGGTTGGAAAATTTTCGAGAATCATTATGTTGCCTTTTGTTTTGCTTCTAGGTTTGTGGAGCAGTGGGGGGGGGGGATTGATGGTACAAAAAAAACCGGCGATGCTTATTGAGACATCGCCGGTTTTTTTAAATCGTTACGCAACCAGAGAACAGGCTACGCGCGACATGCCGTGCGATGTTTGCATTTGCACCACCACCCGAACCATGCCTTGTAGACCGTTGCTGTAAAGTTGCTGTTCACTGTTTGTTTTGTCTCTTGAAGCGGACCATTTCCGCCTTTCGATGTGTTTCTTTATACAGTAATCTTGTTTTCAAGTCAAGTGGTTTCTAAAAGTTTTTTTAAATTGGCTGGCGTCGGGACATTTACCTTTGTGACACGTTTTTTTTCACGATCAGCCTGTGGGCTCGCGTTTTGTGCATGAAAACAGATTTGCTTTTGCCGCGCGGTTGATTAACGTGACCAAAAGAGCGCAAAGCTCAAGCGGAGCGCCGGGCGACCGCGATTTTGGAGCCGACACGCCAGAGCCGGAGCGAGGAGCCACCTGTGGCGACGCAGCGCCAGGGTGCGACGTCGCGATGCTCTTGCCACGCGCTTAACAGACGCGGCATTTAACTCCGATGCGCTCACTGACGTTCGCTGGATGCGTGGCTCGAGCAACGCTTTTTTGGGGGGGCTCTTGCCACGCAACGGCGGCAGAGGACTGCCGCCCTCCAATGCCTAAGCTGAGCATTCAAAAAACTTGATGCAGGGCTGTGGTTTTGGTAGTATTCTCGCGGATCATTGCACAAATAAATGCGGAGCCGCGTTTGCGCGGCAGGAGGCGTGGATGGAACTGATTGATTTGACAGGAATCTGGAATTTGAGTGGCAGGGGGCTCGGTGAAGGTCGCGTGTTGCCGGCAGAGGTGCCAGGCGGCGTCCATGCGGCGCTCATGGCGGCGGACGTAATTCCTGATCCCGGGGTGGGTGACAACGCCGAAAATGTGGCCTGGGTGGGGGAGGGCGACTGGACTTTTGAACGGCCGTTCGAAGTGGGCGCGTCTCTGCTGGAGCACGATGTGGTGGAACTGGAGTGCGACGGCATCGACACCTTCGCCGAGGTTTTTATTAACGACAAGCCAGTGTTGCGTGCCGACAATATGTTCAGGTTCTGGAAGACCGATGTCCGCGACGCGTTGAGCGTGGGCCGGAATTCGATAAGGATTGAAATAGAATCGCCGTTCCGTCACGCGGACAAGGCACTCGTGCGCAAGGCCAAATATGGGTTTGGCTCGGAATACAGCCCGGAATGCGTCACGGCGGGAATTTGCCGTCCACTTCGTCTCAGAGCGTGGAATGAGGCAAGGTTCCGCGATGTTGTGTTCAAGCAGGAACATGTGGATGGCAGGGCGGAGATTTTCATCCAGGGCCATATTGCCGCAGCGGGGGATTCGGTCTGTGGGCTCGCGGTGGATTATTCGATAGAAGATCCGTCGGGAGTTGAAATCCGGAGGGGTGCCTGCGGAATCCCC
>JALHHX010000248.1 GCA_022837245.1 Lentisphaerota bacterium | reverse complement strand
CCCCCCGAGTGCAAGCGAAAAGTTTCATTGATCGCATAATTTTCTGCGATCGCGATATGAAGTGGAATTTGTTTTCCGGATGCATAATCGTAATCGTAATCCTAATCGTAATCGTAATCGCACGATTCGCCGCCTTGACTTGTCGCCAACGTCATCGACGCCGCCGCCGCCCCGCGCATCCCGGGCAGCCGCCCCCCGCGACGGCGCGGCTGCCGGCTGCGATTGTTGGGCAGCGGAAACGCAGCGGAAACCCCAAAAACCACTTGCCCCGTTTTATCGCATTGCAGTACACTGTTCCAACAATTTTCATAAGGTAAACGAGACGATTTCATGACCCAACCCATACACATCGTGCTATTGCAGCCTGAAATTCCGCATAACACTGGCGCCATCGGCCGAGTCTGCGTGGGACTGGACTGGCCACTGCACCTCATACGTCCGCTGGGGTTCCATCTTGACGACCAATATGTGAAGCGCGCAGGCCTCGACTACTGGGAACACCTGAACTATCAGGTCCACACAACGTGGGAGGAGTTTCTCGAGACAGTTCGCCCCGACCCCGAACGCATCTTTTTCCTGAGCACACATGGGACGCGCAGCCTGTACTCATGTGCATTCTCTCCGGGGGACGTGCTGGTCTTCGGATCCGAAAGCCGAGGGCTTCCCAAAGAAATCTACGATCAATATGCCGAGCGGCTTTTCCGCATTCCAATGCCCGGCGGACATGCGCGCAGCATCAATCTCGCGAACGCCGTCTCAATCGCCGCTTACGAGGCGTTTCGCCAGCTAAAGGCAACGACCGAGATTACATGCTGATCTACCAATACCAAATCGCACGCCGTTGATTTCATTCCATCACGCTTAGTTTTAGCAATCACTTTGGACTTTTTTCCGTTAGGAGGTATGGCAGGGCTATTTTGTAGTCGTCCGCCATTGTCTTCCATGTCTGGCCCGGTACTCCAGAATTCTGCTGTTTCGCGAGAATAACGTATTGGCAGACCAGAGAAACAATCTCTGGGCACTTCCTTGAGAAACCCCTCCTCAACTAATGCCATCAGCTTTTCCGGAAGTTCACCGTGCTTTCTGTAGTATTGCTGAACGGCTAAGGAGGCTCGAAGCAAGTTGACCCCATCACGGTGCTTGGCCACGAAGAACCGCTTATCACATGCTGCGGCAAAACAAATTTCCGCTCCGTCGTAGTAGCCAAAAACAGTTCCTCCGCTTGCCATCATGAGCGTCCCCATCGCATGAAGCCCCTCAATAATTTCGAGAGCCTCCTGGTACTTCCCGTTTGAGGCCACAACTCGCCACTATAGCCGTTTTGCTATGCATATTGGATCCAGAACATTTTTTAACAACGATTTTTCCATACAAATCTGCTTATGCGGGGAAGCAAAGCTTTTTGCACTTTATTGCCCTAGAATACAACATTAACGCTCCAGGATCTTCTTTTGCTCCGTGCAGCAGGCGCCTCTCTGCGCCCCGGCGCCTCTGCGGGATGCAACTTCGCGCCGATGCCGGTGCATATCCCGTGGCGGAGTGCGGACCATGCCGCGTTGCAGCGGGAAGGAGGGTTGTGATCTTACCGACCGAATTGACCTGATTGACAGGGCGATTTCCTCTGCGGTCAACAAGGTCAGTCTGGTCAATGGGGTCCCGGAGTTCCATGGCAAAAAAAAGGCCCGCATGAACGGTTCTGCTCATGCGGGCCCTGGTGAGAAAAAGCCTGGCGGCGTGCTACTCTCCCGCGGGCGACTCCCGCAGTACCCTCGCCGCTGGTGTGCTTAACTTCCGTGTTCGGAATGGAGACGGGTGTGACTCCACCGCCATGGCCACCAGGCAAAAGTGAAAAAACCGAAGAGCCGTCCGCAGGGGATCCATGCATGCTCGTCATCTATTGGAAAAACCGGGATGTGTTTCCGTCCCGGAAGAAAAAAGCACGGTCAAGCCTCACGGCGGATTAGTGCTGGTCAGCTGAACGCATTGCTGCGCTTGCACGTCCAGTCTATCGAGGTCGTGGTCTTCGACCTGCCTTGAGGGGCTTGCGCCCGGGAGATCTAGTCTTTGGGTGGGCTTGGCGCTTAGATGCATTCAGCGCTTATCCGTTCCGAACTTGGCTACCCGGCGATGCTCCTGGCGGAACAGCCGGCACACCATGGGTTCGTCATTCCCGGTCCTCTCGTACTAGGGAATGTTCCCTTCAAATCTCCTCCGCCCGCAGCGGAT
>JALHHX010000048.1 GCA_022837245.1 Lentisphaerota bacterium | reverse complement strand
TTTTTTGTTTTGTTATTCCGTCAGTCAGCCTTATTGACTGAATCAACGGTGTTTAGGAGAGGGATTTCTGCGCGAAAAAATTGATTTGGAATCCCTGCCTCAATCCAATCTTTATTGCATTCCACGAGATATATTTTTGAGGCGCGTTCTATTACTGACAATGCAAAAATCCCCTCAGAGGCGCCGGCATCTACGACCACATCACCGTAAGCCACATCACACTCCAAATCGACATATCGATGTGGCGAACCTTCATGCTGCTCATTGAGCAGGGTTGCAAAGGCCCGTTGCACGGACTCTTCTGTTTGCCCACGTCTAAAATATAGGCGTTTCCCTTCGAAGAGCACATATTTCATTCCATTGTCACCATCGATGTATACTTGAATGTGCTCTGGTAGATGCTTGTGGACAAAGCCATACGGCATCATGGTTAGCTTGCGTTTTTTAAGCCAGTCGATTATTGCCCCGCGGTCTTCCGCCGGCACTTTGGACGAATCGCATTCCAAAAACCGGATGATTCGCCTCTTTAAAATCCAGAACCTCATATCCAGCCAATGGTCGTACATCCTGTTTATGGCCTTAGCGGGTAAAACCGCACGTATTAAACGCGTCAGAGCCTCTCGCATTTTTTCATTGCCTCACTATGTAAGTTGAAAGCCATAATAAGCCGACAGTATATTTCTCAAGGTCTTTTGTTTAATTGTCTTCTACTCGAACTAGGCCGGCGGATTCCTGTAAAATCCGATCATAACCGCGTTTGCGTTTGGAAATGGACTGTCATAATGGATCCCACGAACCTCACTATAATCGACTTCTATCCAGTCATTCTCATTAGAACAACGCTTTAAAAAGACTGTCTCCGCCATACCAAGTGCTTGGGATTCAATCAACTTATCTAGATTGGCATTTGCTCCCAGCGGGGTTGAAAGAACGAACATGCCGTTTCTTTTCAGCAAAGATTTGGTCTTTTTTATCGCTCGAATCAGACCATCATCGTTTTTGTATTCAGAATCACCATTGCTGCAGCGCAACTGCTCATCAAAGCCTATATGTTCGAAATTAGATATGCTGACTATAAGATCGTATTTCTTGTCGTTCGGAGACTCAAACTCAAGAATATCACAATTTATAACATCAACCCCTTTTTCATACTTGTCGACAACATCATGGTAAATTGGCGAATAATGTTTTAGGACATTGCCTATTTCTAGAATGTCTTTCCCAGCATATTCAGCCACTAAGTGTTGGAAAATTGGGATCTCCACGGTTCGTTCATTCAACCAGGTGTTATTGTAGCTGTGCACAAAATATCTGTAAGGGCGACTTTTGAAATAAAAAGGAGGGCGTTTCTTGGACGTTGCACGCTGGCGTCTGACTAACCGAAGCAGGGGTTTTAGTAATTTATATAGGACTGACTTCATCCGTTCCGGAATCAGCCCGGAAACCTTGTTGTGAAGTCGGTCGGGATTCTGGTTTTTCAAAATAGGTGCAACTGTCTGATTGTTTTTAGGCGATGCCGCCTTGGATTCCAGAGCCTTCCGGCAAGCTGCTTCCAATTTTGCAGATGCAACAAACCAGGCGTCTTTGCGGATAACAAGTCCACGGATAACGCGCTTGAGGTCTTCCAGGTCGTGGAACCGGATCGTCGTGTAGTCACTGACGAAACCAACATCGCTGCTGATTACAGGAACACCCATTGCAAGAGCCTCAAGCAACGGGACGGGACCGCCTTCGTTATCAGAGAGTATTAGCAGATAATCTATACTGCGATAAAACCAGGGCATAAGACGCCACGGGACCCTACCATTAGTGTAACGGATTTTTATGTCTGGGATCTTTGCCAGCTCGGCGTGCCAATTCGTGCGCTTTCGGCCCGTTTCATATTCCCGCCCCACAACTCCAAGAATTATTTTTTTTTTGTGAAACTGCGGATCTGGTGCAACATGTATGACGGACGTTTTCTCCTGCGGCAGTAGCGCTGCGGTTTTATCGCACATTGCAATACACCAATCCACACTTCCGGCGACCTCATTAAATCGTCTGGCGCTCTCTGTATTGTGTTCCATGTGCGTGAAAAAACCAACATCACAGTTTGTCCGGGCATTGAAAAGCGCATAATTGAAATAGACATTGACATCCGCGTCTAGATCTGCATGATCCGAAATAGAGCTATCAGGGATGTTTTTATGAAAAGATCTCGCCAAACGGTGAAGTATCCACTTTTCATATGTCGGCGCAACAAAATGTATTCTCACTCTGGGTGGCTCCTTAATTTCACATAGGCAATTGCATAGTTCCTGTTGACAAACCTGCGTAGGCGCCTAAGAATGCATGGCTGGACAACCCGTGCAGGCAGATGCGGGCGCTGAACTCTCTTCAGTATATCCGGCTGAGCGAAATCTTCAGGAACCAAACCTGCCCGTTTCAGCGCATAGCCCACTCCGAGCTGATCGCGTGTGGAAAATTCCACAAGCATCTTCCACCATATCTCCGAAAACTCTATCACCTTGGGGTGATTGTGCCGGCGGAAAATGATACAACACTCCTTTAAACCCGCATTTGCCGGGAATCGTTCTTTCAATAAAAAACTTATCTGCCTGCGGATTTCCAGGGGGTCGCCGCGACAACCCCGCAATGCCTCAAGTGCTTCAAGGTACACACAAGAGCGCAGCGAATGTGGAAGCATGGCGCATATTGATCCGCTCTCGACAAAGCCAAACGCTCGATCTATCAATTCTTTTGTGACACTAATATTCGAATCAACCCAGAGGCTAGATTCGTAGTCTTTAAGAAAAAGATGCGGGTTGAGCTTTGGGTATCGGATCAAACGTGGCTTGCTGTCCGTCACAAGAGGAATGGGCAGCACGCGCCATGCGGAATCCTTGGGCACTACAACGTCATTGCTGAAACAAAAGAAATCCACCCCGGGTGGCGTATGCTCGGGTTCCTCCAGTTTGTCGTATCCGTCGGTAAGTGCATTATATACGACCAAGCTCTTGTTCGAATGACTCATATGTTCTGGGAATTTTAGGCAATGGGCTTTTGAAAGTCCACAGAATTATCCAAAAACCAACCGTTTTATTCCAACTGGTGGACTTTCGCGAAATAAATCGCTAGACTAGCAGTATACACATGAGCACCGTAGACAACAAAAAAAACATAATAGAACTCCGCTCGTGGCAGAGAAATAGGCTCCGTCAAATCGGATTGCGTCCCGTTGACCAAAAGAAAATTGGACCGACGAACGTTACGGTTCTTACATATTTTTATCGCAAACCAGAACAAGTGGAGGAGTTTTTCCCCTTTACAATCTGTGCAATTCAGGAAACATGGCGTCATTGTGGTTTTATGAAAACAGTCATAGTGGTGAACGAGCCGTCGGGACCTGCCGAAAAATTCTTCAACGAATATCCTGATTGGGTTAAGTTACAAGTCGCACCAAATCTAGAGGTGGGCAGCGTGGACTCCATGAGCTTGGATTGCATAGCAAATCTGCATTCCAGATTCTCAACAAATTACGTTCTTATTATTCAAGACGATGGTTTTCCCCTGCGGCAGGGGCTTGAGGACTTCATCGGCGCCGGAGACTTCCTTGGCTCGCCATTTTGCCGCGATCTACCGCATGCTAGGATAGGATGCCGCCTGCTTAACTACCTGCCTAGTAATGGCGGTTTTTCTCTTAGAACAAAGAAAGTTTGCCAGTTTGTTTCAACAATATGGGAAAGGCGGTGGAAGGATATACCCTTTCGCACCGAAATGACAGAGGATTTGTTTTACACACAAACGCTACCGCTTAAGAGTTTGTCATACCGTCTAAAAATGCGAACACCGAGCGTCAGCGTTGCCCACAGGTTTGCATACGATGGTTGTATTCCTTTCCCACCTAAAACTTGTCCTTTCGGATTCCATTCAGCGCGGGCATTCAGAGAACTTCGAGATTTAGGCTTCATTCCAGATTAGATTGTACAAGCTAAATTCTGATGAAACGCATGAATCAAATTGTTGCCAGTGCAATCAAACATGCTGCCTCGCTAGGTCAACGCTTCGGGCTGGACTTCCCTACTATTGCAAAGCGTCACCGAATTCAGAAACTGCTAGAACGAAAAATACCCAACGGGGAAGACCTGAGAGAAGACGGAATAGGTTTGATTTTCGACCTGCCATACATATCATCGCATTCCCAAGTTGGACGCGACTTTGCCAGTAAACTGACAAAGACTTCCATTCCATTCTGCTTCCTTGACACAAAGATGCCATTCAACAACCACGCATGCGTTCCTGATTCAGAAATTGCAAAGTTTCAGCCCTTTCTCGACATGCCGTTTTCGCAAAAAAAAGCCATAAACTTTATGGCTGCCGAATCAATACCAAGCCCACGGATATCAATAGCAAACTCTATTTTCTGGGAGTTTGAGTCAGGCATGGTTGAAGCTCGGCCTTCGACTTTCAAAAACACCTCAAACATACTTGCTTTTTCATCATTCTGTGCGAAATACTTCCAAAGTATCGCTCCTGAAGGCGTCAATGTTCATAACTTGCGTTATCCTTTCGAAATAAAACACCTTAACGTTGATAGGAAGGCTGTCCGTGGTTGTTTTGGCATCCCAGTCGAAAGTTTTGCGGTCTTCTTCAATTTTGATCTACGCTCATGCGTGGAAAGAAAAAATCCAGAAGGGGCAATGCGTGCTTTCGCAAAAGCGTTTTGCGGCACAAATAACGCAATCCTGGTATTCAAAGTCTCGGGCGCTGAAACAAAGGGTGAATATCTACACATTTTAAGTCGGCTGGCAGAAAAACTAGGTATACAGAACCGCTTTATGATCATTAACTTGTACTTGTCGCACGAAGACGTATTAAGCCTGACTGGTAGCATGGACGTATATATATCACTTCATCGCGGAGAAGGACTAGGTCTGGGTATGCTTGAGGCAATTTCAATGAAAGTTCCTGTCGTGGCCACTGAGTATGGGGGAAACTGTGATTTTATAAACGCTGAAACAGCCTTCCCAGTCCCGTTTACTATGGTGCCCGCATCTACAGATTATCCCGCTTACAAGGAAGTAAAAGAATGGGCAGAACCCGATATGAACGTGGCGGCACAATTACTACGTGTTATCCGCGACAATCCTGAACAAGCAGAAATTAAAGCTTCAAAAGCCATGTCGTTCATCGAAGATTACTACAGTCTTCAGTCCTTTGAAAAAGGGATTAAAGAACTTATAGAAATATGGGTCTACCGATGAAACCTCGTCATCCTAAACCAGCGTTTTAATGTTCACCCGGGACTGGATCTTCTACAAAATGTTATTACCCCGTTGTAGTGTTGACCCATCCCGAACTTTTTGCAAAAATAAAATGTGTTGTCACTTTTCTGCAAGTATTCTACTTCGTTATGACAAAAGTTATCTCATGGCATGGTTTAATGAGCGTGAAAAGCTTTGCCGCATTATTGCGGCGCTAAAGAAAGGACAACGTTTGAAAATGAGGATATCCAATATAGCCATTTGGGCAATCTTGATGATTGCGCCACAACTGCCCGCTGGAACAGATGAAATTACCAATGCAGAATCAGAATCTTCCGCAATTGATAATTCCAGGATTGTGTATGTAGAATTCGTGCTTTCCGATGCTAGCTGAATTAATGGCGAGCTCAAGGATAAACACATGCCGCTCGCTTTGTCATTCGGCCAGGAAATCAATATCCCAGTTGTGGCACTATCCTCATTGGAATTCAATCACGACGAAGAGGCCGCCATCGTATCTTTTGCGAACGGCGAAAAGACCTTCCGGACAAATGAAGAAAAACATTCTTGAGGTTACGTCAATCATTGGTACCATGCAGCTAAATGTGGCAGACATCGACAAAATATCGTTCCGACAGCAAAAGAAAGCATCACCAAAAGGACTCTTAAAATCTGGAGCCATGCCCAAAAAGAATTTGGCTTGGATTAGTCCGCTTTCTCTAAACAACCCTTCTTGCAAACGGGTGCCGGCTTTGGTAGAGTCAACGCCGTATCATGAAGCCTTTCATCACCAAGCATATCAGGCAAATCCGCGAATCAGGCTCCGGCACTCGCATTTTTAACGCATTGCGGAAGCTGCGTCTTGATGGACTAGCTTTACACATAATACATGCGGGGGATATAAGAAGAAACAAGCGCTTCTTCAACGAAAACTCAAATAGAGTTAATGCCGTATGCAGTTTTCTCGGAGATGACATTTCCCGTAATACGTTTAAAGCCGCTGTAAGCTTCCGACAAAGCTTTTTGAGTAAGAATGCACCGGAATATTCAAAGCAACAGTATTTCCCCGACGGTATTGTCAACCTCTCAGACAACGAGATGTTCATTGACTGCGGCGCGTTCAACGGCGACACGGCGAAGAAGTTCATCGAAAAATGCGGCGGCAATTTCGAAAAAATCGTCTGTTTCGAACCGGATGCGGCGAATTTCGCCGCACTGGATAGGGCTTTTTCCGATGACGAACGGGTGGAGACAGTCCACGCCGGTGTCTGGAACACCAACACGACGTTGAAGTTCGGCGGGGGCAAGGGAGCCGGATCGGCTTTTTCAAACGCGGAGGGTGGTGTGGTTTCTGTCGATGTCGTGGCAATCGACGATGTCGAGAGCTGCCAAGAAGCCTCATTCATAAAAATGGACGTTGAGGGCGCGGAGATGAACGCGCTCAAGGGCGCTGTAAAGGTGATCGTGAGAAACCGTCCCAAGCTGGCTATTTCAATTTACCAAAGTAACGAGGAGCTGCTTGCCATTCCAGAATATCTTCACTCTTCGCTTGTGGACTATTCGTTTTACGTGCGGCACCATTCGCTGAATTGGCAGGATACCGTTCTGTAAGCCATACCAAAATGAAGATGTTTACCATCCAATGGATTCTCAACGGCTGCGGCTTGGAGGGGGGCAGCATCACCGGCGGCCCCGTGCGCTTTCATGAGATTTCACGGCGGTGGCAGAGTCTGCACCCTGCCACTAAGCAGCGGTTGATGACAACCCCGGGCGGTAAGAAGATGCTGTCTGGCATGGGGTGCGAAATCCCGGCCACGATCGTCAGGGCATCTCTGGTGCTGCGCCATGAGCCGTTCCGCGCGTTTAGATTCTGGTCGTACATAATCTCGGCTATAAGTGGACGCAGGGCTGTTAAATCACTTGAATCTCCTGATGTGGTTATAACGGTAAGTGATTATTTCTGCGACATCGTCCCCGCACTTGCCTTTAAACGCCGTATGCCTGGCTGCCGGTGGGTCGCATGGATCCACCACCGCGAGCTACCGCCAGCGCAACGCCCCGGCAACCGCGCAGTAAACACGCTCACGTGGAAGATGCAGGAGTGGAGTCTACGGCGGATAGCCCGTCACGCCGATTCGGCGTGGGTTTACGACACCGATGCCGGCGACCTCGTTAAGGCACGCCTGCTCGCTTTCGGCATGGATCCAGGAAGGATCCGCATCATGCGCTGCGGCATAAACCTGCGGCAGATTGCCGACGCGCCCTCCCCCGTCAAGACTTTCGATGCAGCTATGGTGGGCGTGCGGCCAAACAAGGGTCTTTATGACATTATACCCATCTGGGAAAAGGTCCTGACCATGCGCCCCGGAACAACTCTGCGCCTCATGGGCGGGATGAGCGGCGAGGCGGGGATGCTGGCGGAAATAAAAAGCCGCGGGCTCGGCGACTTCATCGTGCCGTTCAAACCGGATGGGGGTTTCCTGCCCGCCGAACAATATTACGCCAAGCTTAAAGAGGCCCGCATTCTTTTCGCGCCGAGCCACGAGGAGGGATGGGGCATGGCGGTCTGCGAGGCCATGGCGGCGGGATTGCCAGTAGCGGCTTACGATCTGCCGGTCTATAAACGCATTTACGGCAATGCATTCCGCGCTGTCCCATGCTTCGACCACGACAAGTTCGCAGAAGCTATTGTAAGCCTGCTGGACGTCCAGTCGGAATTCGAATCCTTCCGCGAACGCGGCCTCGCCTGCGCGGAGAAATACGACTGGGACGAGATAGCAAAGGACGACTCTAAATCTCTGCTATGCTCATAGCCGGCATGTTTTTTATCCGCAGATCAGCTCTATTTGGAAGCACTCCCCGCAGCAACCAGCGCTTCAACGGTGCCGCGGGCGGTGGCTTCCCATGAGAAAGAGTGGAGGTTGGCGGTGCCGGGTCTCGTGCCGGAATCAGAGAGCGTCTGGAGAACGGCGTCGGCAAAGGCCGAGGCATCCCCGGCAGGCACGTAGTATACGGCGTCGCCACCTACTTCAGGAATTGATGCCTCGCGTGTGGTGACCACGGGAATCCCGGCCGTAAGCGCCTCCAGCACCGGCAGCCCGAAGCCTTCGTAGCGCGATGGAAACAGGAAGAGCGAAGCCCCCTGGTAAAGCGCGATGAGATCGCGCTGCGTCACCTCGTATAGCCTTGTAACACGGCTAATACCAGACTTTGCCGCGGGACTCCCCTCCCCTTTACGGCTCTCATCATCAGATAAATGCTGCGGATTCGCATCTGTTTCCTCCGGCCTGTCTGCGCTTTTCCCATCCCTAAGCCATGCAGGCAGCTCCTCTAGCGCCGCCTGCACGGCGGACTCGCCGCGGCGTGGCTTGCCGACGATCACGAGCCTATGAGGAATGGTTGCGGCGACAAGGCCGAATGCGATGATCGCAGTCTCCACACTCTTATGGGGATAAGTGTTCGCGACGACAAGGATGTATGGATCGGCGGAGCGCGTGAGCTTCATGACGCGCTCTGCTACAAACTCACCCGGCAGAGGAGTGCCGAAAGCCGGGTCGGCGGCAAGCGGGGTTACGCGGATTTTTTCCGCTGGCACTGACGCGTGCTCGATTATTTCGCGCCGCGAGAACTCGGAAATTGTCAGCACAAGATCCGCGCGGGCAAGTGAGCGGCGTGTGGTGTGGCGTATGAAAAAGCGCGACAGCGGCGAGAAATCCTCGGGGAAGTGCACGTACTGCATGTCGTACACCGAGGTTACTTGCGGGCATGGCGCCCGCCTCGGGGAAGTGTTGCCGGGGTTCCACAGGACTTCGATTCCTGTAGCGGCGGCCACCCGAGGTAGAGTGGTTTGCTCGGCGATGATCCGTCGAGGGCGGAACTTGGCGGAGACGCGCATGTCGATTATAGACACGTTTGGGCACCGCTCAAGGTCGTGGGCGAGCACATCGAGGTTTTCTGCGTTTGCGAAAACCACGAAATCATGCTCCGGATTTAGCGCAGCGGCCGCGCGGAGTGTGCATCGCAGGTAAGTTTCGCTACCGCCTACCTCGCCTGGGATCAGGAAGAGCACGTTTACGCCGATTTTCATTTCCCCCTCCCCGCCGGCGCCATGCGGTCGTAGCAAAAGACTATGCCACGGCTTACGAAGCGATGTATGATTGCCGATGGGGCGAATCTTCCGGCGTCCTCTATGGCTATCGACAACTCCTCGTCGAACTGGCGCGCATAACCGCGTCCGCTGATAGAATGCGGGGTCCAGCGAAAGCATGCCATGGCGGGACGGCGCACCCGCACGGCCCCTCCGTGCCGCCAGAGCCGGAGCGTGAGGTCGTAATCCCATGCGGCATGGAGGTCCGTGCGCAAAAAACCAGCCTTATCAAGAGCTGAACGGCGGATTAGCATGGCGGGCTGGGAAATGTAATTGAGCGTGCGGATTATGGGACGGCAGGATATGGGATACCAGAACTCTTTGAAAAAGGTGACGCCGCGCCGTATTTCGCGCCCGTTCTCATCGACAATCGGGCAATGGCCGAAGCAGAAGGCTTTGTTGGGCTTCGCTTCAAGGGTCGCCACGGCGCGCTCCAGGGCGCCTGGATAGTAAAAATCGTCTGAATTGAGCCAGCAGACGTAGTCGCCGGAGGCTAGCGCAAAGCCCTTGTTAAGGGCATCGGCGGGTCCGCCGTCCGGATTGCTCACGAACCGCGTGTCAGGGTGGGCGTAACGCGCGACGACTTCGGCGGTCTCGTCGGTGCTCCCCCCATCCATAACAATATGCTCCACGCGCAACGACGGCGTGCGCTGCTCCGCCACTGTGCGCATTGTTTCTGCGATGTAACGTGCGGAATTAAAAGAGGGGGTGATTACAGAGACGGTCATATCCGAATGTTCATTTTCAAACCACACTCATTTTTCGATGAATAGAGGCTCGTTTTTTGGATGGAATTAGGAGTGAGACGATACTCTTCTTGGGAGTGGAAAGTCAAGAAATTCGTCACAATTAAAATATAGATTGAACGGCGGGGGACTTTTGGGTTATACTTGTGAGCACGTATTTTGCATACGGAGTGTGGCGCAGCCTGGTAGCGCATCTGCTTTGGGAGCAGAGGGTCGTGGGTTCAAATCCCGCCGCTCCGACCATTTCTGACATGCAAATGCGGCCGCAGCGCAAGGCAACCTCACAGGACTGCTAGTGACGAAGCACATGCGCACTATTCGGTAATACTTCCATATGTGTCCTTTTTCTCTAATTAAACGTTTAATTAGCGATATAACTAAAAACCACGTTGCGTGATTGATGTCAATATACTAGAATACGTTGCTTTAAGAAACGGCGCGAGGATTGTTGGGATTATGCAGGCGGAGATGGTTGAATTTGATGTTATTGTCGTGGGCGGAGGACACGCCGGCAGCGAAGCGGCGTTGGCGGCGGCAAGAATGGGTGCGAACACCCTGCTCGTGAACCTCAGCGCCGGCAAACTGGCAACCATGCCCTGCAACCCGTCAGTGGGCGGCCTGGGAAAATCGCATCTGGTTTTCGAACTCGATGCACTTGGCGGGGAGATGGCCAAAAACACGGATTATTCCGGGATCCAGTTCCGCACATTGAACACCAGGCGCGGGGCAGCAGTCCATGCGAATCGGGCGCAATGCGATAAACACGTATACTCCGCGCGGATGGCTAAAACTCTGGCATCAACTCCACATCTGAGGATACTGTATGATGAAGTGGTGGCGTTGCTCGTTGTTGGCGATATCGTTAAAGGAGTGGTGACGGCCAAAACCGGCGAAATACATGCCAAAACCGTGATCATCACAGCGGGCACCTTTCTAAGGGGCACAATACACATTGGGCACGAGATAACTCAAGGAGGTGGAGGCGGTCTGCCAGCATCGAACATGCTCGCGGACCAGCTGGCTAAACTTAAATTCAATCGCGCACGGCTTAAAACGGGTACTCCACCCCGTTTTAAGCCCGAAAGTATCGATTTTTCTGTGATGAAACCTCAGAATGGTGATATTCCACCGCCTCTTTTCTCCTGGGCGGGACGAAAAATGTTCCATGTGGAACAATCCAACCCATCCTATTCATCTTCCGCCAACTTGCCCCCTTCTCTCCCCTGCTCTACTTTCGCTTCAGATCCCGTGTTCCAGAGATCATCAACGCACAGCGAGACGGCGGGCCACCCAGGGGTGGTAAATACAGACCCGTTGTTCCACGTGGAACATTTCAGGCCCGTTTGGGTGCCCGAAACGCCCCAAATAGGTTGTTTTCTGACCCATACCACCCAAAAAACACATGATATAGTGCGTTCCAACCTTTCTCGATCCGCTTTATATGGTGGAGATATCAAGGGGACGGGGGCTCGCTATTGCCCATCGATTGAGGATAAGGTCGTGAAATTTGCCGGAAGAGACAGCCACCACGTTTTCATAGAGCCTGAATCGGCATGTTCGGCATTGAACTTGGAGTACCCCAACGGGCTCTCGTGCAGCCTGCCGCGCGATGTGCAGATAGAAATGACGCGGTCTGTGCCGGGACTTGAGCGTGCTGAATTTGTTTCTTTCGCGTATGCAATTGAATACGATTTCTACGATCCTCGCGATTTATATCCGTCTCTTGAATCCAAAATACTACACGGTCTATACCTTGCCGGCCAGGTAAACGGCACGACTGGGTACGAAGAGGCCGCCGCGCAGGGCTTCATGGCTGGTGTGAACGCCGCGCTGTCGTTGAAAGACGATCCGCCACTGGTGCTGTCACGCAGCGAAGCCTACATTGGCGTTATGATAGACGACCTCGTGACGAAGGGAACGAACGAGCCTTACAGGATGTTTACTTCACGTGCCGAGAGGCGTTTGCTGTTGCGTCAGGGCAACGCCCGGTATCGAATGATCGGACATGCGCGCCGCCTTAGAGTAGCCGATGACGTGTACATGGATGAGACAGAGGCGTACCAGCGCGTAATCGGTCAGGAGATAATGCGTTTGGATTCTGAAAAAATATCCGGTACCACGCTTGCCACAAGACTTTGTCGAGTAGGCGTGGAGTATGCCATGCTACCGGGAGCTCTGGAACTGCCACCTGAAGTCGTTTCTGAAATAGAGATCCAAATCCGCTATCGGAATTACATTGAGCGTGAAAACCGTTTAGCTGAGGAAGCGGAGCGGAAAGAGCAGACAAAGATTCCGGACTGGGTAGATTACATGGCTATAGAAACCATACGCTATGAGGCCCGGGAAAAACTTGCGAAAGTGCGTCCTGAAAATCTCGGCATGGCGTCCCGGATTCCGGGAGTTAATCCCGCCGACATAGCAATGTTGAGCGTTGTCATCAGCCGAGGTGGCAACTAGGACCAAGCTCGCAGATTACCTTAGCCGCCTTGTCGGCAAAAAATGATTAAAGAATGAAAAAGTTATCTATAAACACGACCAAGCTTGTCAATATTTTTTTTATTTGTTCAGGCAAAATATTTTTTTAAAAAAATGGTAATTTTATTCAATATTTTGAGGTGTTTTTAATGCTTTTTTATGTAGAATCTTCATAGAAGAGTTTTAATAAAATTTTTATTATCAGCCCGGTGTGTAAAATTGTTCTGCTATAACTATGGATATACTTATTGCGTCATTCAGGACTTCCATCCATGCTTCCGGAGAATCACCCTTGACAAATTGCTGCAAAAACAGCACTATTAACACCACAAGAAACGGGTGTTTTTTGTTAGCGGGGTATTATCCCCGTTATTGTTGGTAAAAGTGTAAGCAAATTGAAGCAAAAGAGTTGATAACTGTGGATAAGTCGTTGGCATGTCAGCAAGTACGGGTTTATGAACAAATCATGCTTGAGTTGCCTACAGGTTTTGAAAAGGCGTAAATACTTCATCAGCAATCGCTTAGCCCATTCTAGCAAAGGTTGTTCCCACCTCTATTACTGCTACTCTATTTAAAGATATTACTTCCCATTACTAGTTAGTGTTGTAAGTATTTTCCAGAATGCGGGTGGATCGTTTTAGAAACGGGGATTAGACATCATGAAATTCAAGGTACCAAAGTCAAAGTTATTCGAAGCCCTGTCAGTTGTCCAGAACGTAGTCGGCACAAAAGTCACGATCCCGGTGCTTTCAAACGTATTGATTGAGGCGGATGAGGGGTCGCTAACATTCACGACCACGGACTTGGACATAACGATGCGTTGCAGTTGCGAGGCCGAAGTCAAGGAACAGGGGAAGGTTACCCTTCCGGTTAAGAAGTTGACGGGCATTGTGCGTGAATTGGACGATGGGATCGTATCAATCGACTTGGACGATGATAACGTAGCGAACATGCGGTGCGGTTCTTACAAATCCAAGATAAACGGAATGTCAGCGCGCGATTTTCCGGTGGCCCCCACCACTGAGGGCGCGATTTCGTACAATATTGACCAGGGAAAATTCCGCGATATGCTACGAAAGACGCATTACGCGGCTGCGTCCGACGATTCCCGCGCGGTTCTGACCGGCGTGCTGTTAAGCTTTGAGAACGGCAAGCTTATATGCGTCGCCACGGATGGCCGCAGGCTGGCCCTTTACGAGACTGAAGTGGATTTCCCGGTCGAGAACAACCGAGACATTGTGCTCCCGCCGCGAGCTGTCTCCGAACTGCAGCGTTCACTGGGTGACGAGGGGCCTCTCAGGATCAGCCTAAAGGATAAGCAGTTGATATTCGAGTATTCCGACATGTTTTTGTGCTGCAAACTGCTTGCCGGCCCGTATCCCAACTACAAACAGGTTGTGTTCAACAACTGTTCGAACGTCATAACCATAAATCGTGAAGAGACCGTCAATTCCCCCGAGATCGGCGAGGCGGTCGACACTGTCGCCATCAAGTACACTGGTGAGCCTCTGACGGTGATTTTCAATCCACAGTTCATGATGGATCCACTCAAGTTCCTGACAAGCGACGACGTCCAGATCGAGCTCAACAACGCGTCCAGCCCAGGGCTTATCAAGAGCGACATCCCGTTCTTATACGTTATCATGCCTCTGCGTGTCAACGCGGTCTGATTGCCATGCTCACACCAAAAAGAAGAAAATCAAGCGCGATGGCCGAGCTCATGGGCGAAATCGACGCGCAGCTTGAAACTCTCCGCAGAGGATTCGACCCAGGTGAGAAGGTCCGCGGTATCGTTGTGTCGGTCGGGGTCGACTACATTGTAGTGGATTTGAACTCGAAGATGCAGGGGATCATCGAGATTGACCAATGGCCAGCCGACAGAGATTTGCCAGAGGAAGGGGATGATATCGAGGCGTACTTCGTAGAGGTGCGTGATGGAGCGGCGCGCCTTTCCGCTGGGATTGGCGGCTCCGACGCGGCGATAAGCCAGTCCATTCAGCAGGCTTATGACACGCAGCTTCCCGTCGAGGGAAAATACGAAAAGGAAATAAACGGCGGTTACGAAGTGTCTATCGCCGGACAGCGCGCATTCTGTCCGTTTTCACAAGTGTCGCTTTACAGGCGTGCTGAAGTCGAAGAATCGCCGGTCGGGAAGTCGACGACGTTTCTCGTCACCGAATTCGAGCCGGAGGAGCACACGTTAGTGGTGAGCCACAGGGCAGTGCTAGAGCGCGATCGCTCGGAGAAGCGCGAGGCGTTGAAGGCGGAACTCAGGGAGGGTGATCTGCGCGACGGGGTTGTCACGAAGATCATGCCTTTTGGCGTTTTCGTGGATATTGGCGGTGTGGAGGGATTGATACCGATGCGCGAAATCTCGTGGGATCGGACAGTCAAACCCGAAGACGTCCTTGAAGAGGGGCAGTCGGTAAATGTTCAGATTATCTCATTGGACTGGGAAGCCGGCAAGTTCTCGTTCAGCCTGCGCGCCACATCTGCCGACCCGTGGTATGAATACATGGGCAAGTTCGGTCCTGGGAGCTACGTCTCAGGCACTGTTGTTAAACTCATGCCTTTTGGTGTGTTCGTTCAACTTGAGCCAGGCGTGGAGGGGCTTGTGCCAATATCGCGTCTTGGTGGCGGCAGGCGCATCACGCATCCGCGCGAGTGTGTAAAAGAGGGCGACGTGCTTGATCTGCAGATTGATTCGGTGGATGATGAGCGCAAACGCATATCGCTGAAGGTCGTGGACAAACGCGTTCAGTCGTTGACGCCCGGAGAGATCGCCGTGGCGTCGCATTTGAAGGGAATTGTCGACGGAGTGCGCGATTTCGGAGTTTTTGTGAAACTCTCGGAGGACAAGACGGGATTGCTGCACGTTGGCGAGTGCGAAATAGAGCGCGGCGGGAACATGGTCGCCAAGATGGAGGCCAAATATCCGCAGGATTCCGAAATCGAAGTTGTTGTGAAGGCTATCGAAGGAGACAGGATATCGCTCGCGCTCCCGGCCCAAAACGATCCTGATACTGAAAAGGAAGAGGCGGAGGATTTGGGCGCCATGATGCGCAGCAACAACAGGATCGCCGCCGACGCGTCCATATCAAGCATCGGCAGCATGCTTGACAATATAATCAAAAACGAATAACCGGACAGCGGAAAACATGGACGGGCATTATGCGAAACTTAAAATTCACGCTGACCACTATATCGATTGCGGTCGTTCTCGCTCTGGGCGTCTGGTTCGGGCTTCCTGAACTAAAGAAAAAGGCGCCGGATGTGTACGCGAAAATCGCGCGCGCCTCTGCATATTATGCAAATACGGCGGCGGTGGCGGCCGAGAGGCTGCCCGCCCCGGAAATCCCGATTGTTGAGGCCGGGCGCGCGGCTGCCGTCGAAAGCATAGGCAAAACGGCGAAGGAACTCGGAAGCGCGGCTGCTGCCGCGGAAGCAGGACGCACCACCGCCGCCGATCCGCCAGAGACGCCAGAGACGAATGGCGACGTCGGTGATGACGCGGTGGAGGTGGCGGAGGAACCCGTGGCCGTGGGGGAAGCGGAACCAAACGAGCCTTTGAATGTGGATCCACTTGCAGCACTGAACGGCGATCCTGGTTATCCATGGGGGATAGTGGTGACAAATTCGTACTTCTACGACGCGCGCATGCAGCCACTTGGCGTCCTCCCTGGCGGCACCGTGGTGTCGTGCAAGGGAAAGCGCCTGATACCGAATGGATACATCTTCGAATGCCACTATCTGGCGAATCGCGCCTGGAGGAACGATACGGTGATTCTGTACGAGGCCGACCTTGTCGTGTTCGACACAACGTATGCCGATGCCAATAAAGAGCAGCGCAATCTGCTTGTGGAATACTGCCGGCTCTATGGAATGTTGGAGCAATTGCGTGGAGAGGCCCAGAAAAAACTTCTCGAAACAAACCCGCACATAGAGGAGTACAGGGCGGCGGCCACGGCATATATGGAATTCAACGACAGGGTCGCCGCCAAGATGGAGGAGTACAAAAAAACTGAAGGTCCTAGGAGACTGGAGCTTGGTGAGGAACTCAGAAAATTAAGATACAGCCAGGTTCCCTTGAAAAACCGCTACGATACCGCAAGCGCCGAATACGAGAAGTGGAAAGAGCTAAACGTGAATCCACGCATTGCGGCGCTGAGGACTACGGAAATGGCGGAGATAGAGAAAATGATGGATCGCTTGCGTCCCGAGGTCCAAAAAATAGTGCCTGGACTTTGATGCGGCGAAAGAATTCTCATTTTTGAGAAAAAGCAAACCTAAATCGCATAATAGTGAAACGTGGCGTTTATTCGTGCGATACATTTTTCCCGACTTCCGCATGGGTGGCGGAAAAAAGGAGAAAGAAATGAAAAACAGTCCATGGCATGGATTTTGCTTTTCTGACGTTGGGGGATCGCCTTCTGAATGCGTTCCCTTTTCCGGCGGGAATTTATTTGAGATCTGAATAACAAAGGAATGAGGAATTATGGCCACTTACACAAAAGCAGCGTTGATCAAAGAGCTAGCGGCTACTACGGGGGTTCGGCGGAAGGATGCGCGGGCGATGCTCGACAAGCTTTGCGAAATAACATACCGCGAGGCCCGCGAGCCTGGCGGGATGTCTATTCCCGGAATATGCAGGATCGACACCATAGAGAAAAAAGAGCGCAAAATGCGCAATCCGTACACACAGGAGGATATTCTAATCTCTGCCCATAGTGCGGCGCGGGTGCGTCTCGTAAAAAAAGCAAAGGACACCATATCACCACCTTTCGAAAGGATGGTAACGGTTTTGGATGAGTCTGGCCGTCCGGTAGATTCAGCCTCCGGAGACGAGTTGCAGGCTCCGCCCGCCCAGCCCCCTAGGGAAATAATCTATGATGATTTTTCGTCGGCCGTCTCGTTTCGTTGCAAGGAGTGCGGAGGGGAAATCGAGGCGCCGGCCGCCGCCGTGGGTCTTTCATCGGAGTGCCCGGTGTGCGGAAAGAGCGTCAAAATCCCGCAGGAATCGGAACCGGGGACAATTCACGGCCCGAAGATAGAAGAGCCGAAACTTGACGACATGGTAGAAAAAGTCGCGCAGGAGGCCGTGGTTTCGATAGCCCAGGCCTCGCAGAAAAACCAGACGATCCGTATCGACCTCTCAACGCTGACGTTGGACACGCCTGAGGCCAAGAGGCGCAGCACACCGCGTTCCGTGTCCTTTTTCTGCAAAGGCTGCCGCCAGGAGCTCGAGGCACCGGCGGAGATGATGGGCATGATGTCCGAATGCCCGCAATGCGGCACGGGGTTCGAAGTGCCGTTCTTCTCGGAGCCCGGCACGTTGCATGCATCCGATTTCGACAAGGAAACCAAGAAAGGCGACAATATCAGCGGGCGCACGATCCGTATCGAGATGCCGGACTTTTAACGATCCGCACACGCTCTTTAAGGAGCGTCGGACGTTCGCGTGCGTTTGCGCAGAGCTTCCAAGATGTCTTTCTTCTTCTCGCGGAGAAGGGCGACCTCTTTTTCACGTGCCGCGTTTTCGGCCGCGATTTCCTTTATTTCCGGGAGGTTTGCAACTTCGGCGCGGAGCTCCATCTGGGCCTTTAGAAGCGCCGCTTCGGCCTCCTTTACGGCTTTGCGCTTCTCTTCCACGGCCTTCGACGTGTATTTCGGGTCGCCGGCCGCTGCTGCTAGGAGCCTCTCTGTTTGGCGTGATTCCCTTATTTTGGCATTGATCTCTTCGCTAATACGATCCACATCGTCGGCCAGGTCCTTCGTGGAAACCACCGCCGGCGCCGCCTCCGTGGAGGTTTCTTCAGTTTCCGCAGGGGGGGGTTCTGCAGACGCGCCGGTTAAGAAGTAAAACGTCGCGCAAAGTGACGCTGTTATGGGAAAAAAGTGTTTCATGTGGACACCCCGTGGGTTATATGGTTTAATAGCCATCTTAAGACGCCGGAGATGTTATCACATGTAACGAGGAGATGTCCAGGGAAAAGTGGTGTCGGTACCCTGG
>JALHHX010000047.1:1593-15810 GCA_022837245.1 Lentisphaerota bacterium | reverse complement strand
CCACGCTGTCCAATCTTGTTATGATGAAAAAGAAGACAATAAGTGCAAAACTTCTGTCTGCAAAGAAATAGAGGCTTATTATAATACCAGCTGTTTTCATTATCCCACATCTGAAAGTCGTAGAATATGTGTTTGGGGAGGAGTGAGACGACCCTCCGCTAACCACTGCAAAACCTGGTTCGGTTATGGATCTCCTGATAATGCGCGCATAGACAGATACTTCTTAGAACTGTATGAAAGATGTAAAGAACGGAGCCGATATTGACGCACTATGACTCACGAAAGGATTAGGGTAGTAAAAATGGGAAGCAGTAAATGTGTTCTTGCTAGACAATTATTGTCTTTAAGTTTAATGTTGGTTGTCGCCGTGGATTTGTTTTGTGCAGGCTGTGCGTGTAAAGAAATTAAAGTTGATCCTGTAGAAACCACGTTAGCTTTATATCAACACAGCCCAGGACCCAGCCGTGGTTACTCTGAACCCGAAAAATTGTCTCGCGTTGAAAGCGATGCCGTTCTGGAGATTGTGCCATATGTAAAGTTTTCTAGACCGCAAAGAGGAAGTCCTTCTCCAGAACTCTACGGCTTGAGCGGGATTACTGTGAGTGGACGTAGTTTGGATTTTAAGAAAGATGGCACACTAGTTTTTGCAAGTCTTCCCGAAGAAGAAAAACGAGAACTTGCTAATATTATACGTGATGTGATAAAACGCATGAAACCGTCAACTCCATGGGTTACCACTGGAATACCTACTTGTGAAGATTAGCAATAATGGTGAAAGATCCTGTGTCAGAACTGTAAAGCAGGTCACTTATCCGTCATTTTGACGGCTGCAGCCTCGAAAACCACAGAAAGTATACGATTGAAATTGATAGGCTGCTTCCCCTATATTTTGTAATAACTCGCCCTTTGGGGTGATATCCCTCATGAAAATAGGTATATTGATCACACAAGAGAGACATCAATTCAAACCTGGAAACAAGAAATTGTCGAATTTCATTGACTTTCGTATTGCGGATGCTTTTGAGAAATAGTACAATACGGGCATTATGAACGAATGGAGTTCAGTTGTTTCGGGTTCAGTGGCGGAGTGCACACCCCGCCACGGTGTGGATTCCCATGATTCTACCGCCATATTAGCCACGAACTCTTTCGCTTACGACAACGGTGGCAGAGGGAGAATACTGGCTGCCACAGATTCAATTTACAATTAGACGGGGTTCCGCTTTCAATTAGCCGACCAACGATCTGTGAATATATCACCTTGCTCACACTGATGTTTTTGGTCGGGGAGTTGCCCGCGTGGTATCGAAACCACCTGAAGCGTTTGGTCAAAGCGCCCAAAACACACATGACAGACACGAGGAACGCCAAGCCCTTGCTGCGTGGTTGGAAGGCTCAGCAGACGTGCTTTTGCCACGGGGCGGAGCAGAAGCTCCGCGCACCCAGGGCTTACGGCGAAGCCGAAAAGCGAATGCCGCGTAGTGGGCGATACATGCGAAGCACGCGCCGGGCGGGCTGGTAGCCTGCGGGCAAGAGCCTGCCCGCAGGGAGTGGTTAAAGCCTCCGTGAGCAGATAGCGCGGAGCGGCGGCAGAGGTCTGCCGCCCTCCACCACAAAAAGCTCCGCATGCCCCGGTCACCGGCCCCGCGCCCACCGGCTCTGGCGCACGACGCCCATCATGATGTTGGCGTCGTCGAGCGTGAGGACGCCGCGAGAGAAGATCCTGTTGAACGCCGCCATCATGTGGTCGGCGGTGTCGTCTGACATGAATTCGGTCTCAAGCAGATATTCGCGCCATATATCGTACATCCGCGAGCGGACTTCGCCCGACGCCAGCTCCGATTTTTCTTTGACCGGCTCGAAATCGCCCTGCGCGATGAACATTTCGTAGCACATGACCATGACCGCCTGCGCAATGTTGAGCGAGGCGTATTGTGACGAACTCGGGATCTGCACGAGATGCGTGCACTGCAGAATTTCCTCGTTTGAGAGACCGCTGTCTTCGCGGCCGAACACGATCGCCACCGGTCCGCGCCCGGAGAGCGCCTCGATTTCGCCCGCCCATTCCCGCGGAGCCTTCGCATGCTGACGGTAAAGGCCACGCCGCGCCGTAGTGCCAACCACCGCAATGCAATCGGCGACAGCATCCGCAAGCGCGTTAAAGGTCTTGCGCGCCGCAAGCAGAGCATCCGCATGAACGGCCATTTTCTTCGCTTCATCCCAGTCGACACTCGCATCTGGTGCCACGAGCCGCAACTCGGACACCCCCATGTTCGACATGGCGCGGCAGGCGCTGCCGATGTTGCCGCCGTAAAGCGGCCCCACGAGCACTATTTTGATGTTGTCCTGAGCCATCCGGTTAGCCGCCCCACCCTGTTATTCGATTCCGTGGTACTGTTTGTACCATGCCACGAAGCGCGGGATGCCCTCTTCGAGCGAAGTGGTTGGCTCGAAGCCCACTTTGGATTTTATCCTGTCGATGTCGGCATATGTGGAGGGCACGTCGCCAGGCTGCATAGGCAGCATGTCGAGCTTCGGCTCCACGCCAAGCGATCCCGCGATGAGCTCGATAAGATGCATCAGCTTTTCGGGTTTGTTGTTGCCGATGTTCATTATCTCGTAATCGGCGAGGTTGTCTGCATTAATACATGAGACCACGCCTTTGACGATGTCGTCTATGTAGGTGAAGTCCCGCATCATGTCGCCACGGTTGAAAACTTTGATCGGCTTGCCCGCCAGCATAGCCTCGGTGAAAAGCCATGTCGCCATGTCTGGACGCCCCCACGGCCCGTACACGGTGAAAAAGCGCAGACCGATCGTCTGGAAACCAAATAGATGCGTGTAGGCGTGCGCCATCAGCTCGTTCGATTTCTTTGTGGCGGCGTAGAGGCTGACGGGGTTGTCCACGCGGTCGTCCTCGCTGAATGGCTGCTTTTTGTTGCCCCCGTAGACGCTGGAACTAGAGGCATAAACGAGCCTTCGGACTTTAAAGTTCCGGCAGCATTCGAGAATGTTCGCGAAACCCTCGAGGTTGCTGGATATGTAGACCGCCGGATTCGAGAGGGAATAGCGAACGCCGGCCTGCGCCGCCAGGTTGCATACGACGTCGAACGCCCCCTTCGTGAAAACGTTCTTGAGCGTGTCGAGGTCGCAAAGGTCGCACTTCACCCCGAGGTAGCCATTGCGCCCCAGCAGACGATCGTGCCGGGCGTCTTTCAGGCTAACGCTGTAGTAGTCGTTGAAGTTGTCGATGCCGACAACCTCGTGCCCCTCGTCTAGAAGCCGCTCCGCCAGATGCATCCCGATGAAGCCCGCGGCACCTGTCACAAGTACCCTCATTTACACCTCGTCCCGTTCAGCGCCTGCTCAGACCTTCATAGCCTCTTCCAAGTAACTGCGCAGCTCGGAGACCGGCATTCGCACCTGCTCCATGCTGTCGCGCATGCGCACCGTGACGGTGTCGTTCTCCAGCGTGTCGAAGTCCACGGTCACGCAGAACGGCGTGCCAACTTCGTCCTGGCGGCGGTAGCGGCGGCCGATGGCGCCCGATTCGTCCCAGAAGCAATTCCAATAACGCTGTAGTCGCTTGAATACGCCGCGCGCCTTTTCATAAAGTTCCGGGCGGTTCTTGACGAGCGGGAAAACCGCCACTTTAATTGGCGCAACCGCCGGGTGAAGGCGCAGCACCGTGCGCACTTCCTTCTTGCCATTGGCGTCGGCAACCTCTTCTTCGTCGTACGCGTTGCATAGAAGTGCCAACACAAGCCGATCGGTGCCGAGCGAGGGTTCGACCACGTGCGGAATGTAGCGGCCTTCGAAAAGCAAGTCGCAGAACGCGCCGGCATCTTCCTCCGACTTGCCGGAGGCCTTCCACGAAGCGATCGTCTTGGCACGGAATTCTGCCTTCTTCGCATCGTCCATCTCGGATACCGCCAAACGTAGTTTGTCGTCCATGACGGTCATACTCTTGCCGGAGAATTTTTGATGTTGCGAAAGATCGAAGTCGGAGCGCGCGGCGACACCCTCCAGCTCCTGCACTCCGAACGGAAACGCGTATTCTATGTCGACGCATGCGCGCGCATAGTGGGCCAGCTCTTCGCGTGTCTGCCAGTATTCCACAAGAGAATCTCCGGGCAGACCAATTGAGCGGAACCACGCCAGTCGCTGCTCCACCCAGTATTTGTGCCAAACATCCCAGCCCCAGTCATCCTGCGGCTTGCCGGTCAAATCCGGATTGTCAGCCAGAGTCGTCACCCTGCCACAGATCAGCTCCACGGCTTCGTCCGGGCGTATGAAAAACTCAAGCTCCATCTGCTCGAACTCGCGTGAGCGGAACGTGAAATTGCGCGGATTGATTTCGTTGCGGAAACTCTTGCCCGACTGTGCAACGCCGAAAGGCACGCTCTTGCGCGAGGTCGGAAGGATGTTCAGGAACTGCGCGAAAATCGCCTGAGCCGTCTCTGGGCGGAGGTATGACACTGACGACTCGTCTTCGACCGGCCCGACGTAAGTTTTGAACATGAGGTTGAACGAACGCGGCTCTGTCAGGTTCTTGGATCCGCAACTCGTGCACTTGGTGCCCTCCGGCAACTTCCAGTTTTTCCCATCTTGGATAAGTTTCGCGCCCTGTTCCTCGCAAAGCTGGTCAGCGCGGTGACGTTTCTTGCAGTCCTTGCAGTCCACCATGGGATCGGCAAAGCCACCTATGTGCCCAGAAGCCTCCCAGATGCGAGGGTGCATGATTATGGTGGCGTCGAGCCCGACCACATCCTCGCGCTCGTGCACCGTGAATTTCCACCATGCCTCGCGCACATTGCGCTTCAGTTCCGACCCCATGGGGCCGTAGTCCCAGAAACCGTTTATGCCGCCATACAGCTCGGAGCTCTGGAAAATAAAGCCGCGACGCTTAGCGAGCGACACGACCTGTTCTAGATTATTTTTACTTTCGGAAGATGCGTTCATGGGCGCATATTCTAAAACAACGCCTCTGCGACCGCAAGCCGAAAAGGACGTTTTAGCGGGTTGGAAAACCACAAAAAGCGAATGCCAAGCGCGGAGCGTTAACGGAGCATCGGAGTTGAAAACACGTCTGTTAAGCACATAGCAAGGGCCTCGCGACATAGGTGGAGGGCGGCAGGCCTCTGCCGCCGCTTTTCGCGGCGACAAAGCTCCCTGCCCCGGTTAGGATGAAGCAAACGTGGATTATAGCCACCGAGTTAACAGAAAGCACAGAGACCCCTTGGACTGCATGCGCCCTCCGCGGCAAGCTCTGTGTTCTCCGTGCCCTCTGTGGCTTGGAAAAGCACACTTGAGAGGCCACTTCAAAAACAGCGTGGCAAGAGCTTCGCGGCGCCGCGCCGTCGCTTGATAAACCAAGTGGCAATAGAAAAATATGCGTTCGTCTGCGAAATCTGCGGATCCATACGCGCAAGGCAGGACTGGTTTTACACCGTGAAGAGGAAGGGAATGCAGAAAGGCAGGGGCAGGACAGCGTCGAGCTGGACGAGGCCGGGATCCACGCCAGGGATGTCTGAGGCGCGCTCCGGACCGAACAGTAGCCGCGCCATAGACCTGCGGTCAAGCTCCACGACGGGACCTCCAGAGCCTATATTGGCATCTTCGTACCCACCTCCGGGCAGCCGCATGCGAAGCGTGACCCCAAAACCGGACGGCAGCCGGGAGTTGATATACGGCGAGTACTGCTCAACAGTCTTTTTGACGGAAACGACAAGCAGCATCTGTCCGGCGAATCCCACGCCCGAGCTTTCAGCGCGCAGCCGCTCGTTCAGCCCCTTGTCAACTGGGGAGACAAACGTAGTGACGCCCCCAAGCCGCACCGCCGCGGTCTTTACGATTTTCACGACACCTTCGATTGATCCGCAGTATTCCGCGATTCTTTTTTCTGCTGGGAAAACCACTGCCCATGCCACGGGCGAGGTTGAGCCGTGGCCATGCGCCACGAAAAGTTCGCCCGATTTCCTCGTCATGCGCACGGAGTAGTTCGCGAGCGAGTCGGAGGCATAAACGCAAGAACCGCGCATCACGAACATTTCCTCAGTTATCAAGGCGTCAGCGCATTTCTCCTGTGACACCTGTAGCGAGTCGTCAGCGGAGCGCCCGATCTTCTCGGACATCGAATAGTTGTAGCCGCTGAGGATATATTCCCAGCCGAACCTGCCGTAGCGGTCGCGCCTGCCGCCAAGCCATGAGACCGCCGCGCCCTCTTCCTCCATGCGCGCGATCGACGCCTCGAGCAGGCGCGTCATGCAACCGCGGCCAGTCATCTCCGGTGCCGTCGCCACCTGCCCCAGCCCCGTGGCCGAGATTTTGCAGCCAGCGATGTTAAGCGTCAAAGGATGGCTGCCGGCGGCGGCGGCGACGCGCCCCTCGTCGCGCAGGACGAGAATCCTCCTGGCTTTTTCCTCGCTGTCCTGGAACAGATCTGGAGAGACATCCTCGAACCTGGCATGGTCTGGCGTGCGTTCGCAGACGACACGGTGAAGGAAATTGAGGAGCTCGGGCATGTCCCCTTTGCGCGCCATTTCCGGGTTGGGTAGATCTTCCATCATCAGGGTCCAATCACTCCATCCATCAAACGTGGTAGAGGTCGGGCACAGAGCACGGAAGCGGCAGCACGGTGTCGAGGGGTGCCAAGCCACGCCCCACGCCGGGGATCTGCGTGGCGCGCTCCGGGCCGAAAAGCAGCCGAGCCATGAGCTTGCGGTCGAGCTCCACGACCGCCCCGCCCCCGCCGATAGAGGCCTCCTCGCATCTGCCGCCCGGCAGCCTCATGCGTAAGGTGGCGCCGAATCCGGCTGGCAGCCGCGAATTGATGTACGGTGCATATTGCTCCAGCACTTTGCCAATCGAAACCACAAGCAGCATCTGTCCCCCGAACGTCATGCCGGAGCTTTCGGCACGCAACCGTTCATTCAGCTCTTTGTCGGCAGAGGATACGAACAGCCCGGCGCCGCTGAAACGCACCGCCGCCACCTTTACGAGGTGCATCACCCCGTCCGCAGCGCCGCAGTATTCCGCGAGCCTTTTGGCACCGGGAAAAACGATCGCCCACGCAACGGGTTCGGCGGAACCGCGGCGACGCGCCACCCAGAGTTCAGCGTCGGATCTGCGCATGAGCACGGAATAATTCGAAATGGTGTCGGAAATGTGGGAGTTTGAGCCGCGCATGGCGAATAGTTCGCCGGTCATTGCGGCGTCCGCGCCCTTCTCCTGCGTCACCTCCAGAGAATCGTCGGCAGAGCGTCCAATCTTTTCGATAAAGCTGTAATTGTAGCCGCGGAAAACGTATTCCCAGCCGAACCTGCCGTAGCGGTCGTGCCGGCCTCCGAGCCATGATAGCGCCGCACCCTCTTCTTCCATGCGCGTTATGGACGCCTCTAGCAGGCGCGACATGCAACCCCGGCCCATCATCTCCGGCGCAGTCGCGACCTGCCCCACCCCGGCGATCGAGACCTCGCAACCCGCGATGTTGAGTTTCATAGGATATGTGCCGACCGACGACACAATTCTGCCGCCGCTCCGCAGCACGAGGTGTCTGCCAGCCTTTTCCTCATCGAGGAACATATCGGGGTATAGCCACTCGAAGCGCGGGTGGGTCGGATTATTGGCGGCAAAGATCCCGTACAGAAAATCCAGCAACTCCGGCATGTCCGCCAGTGTTGCCTTTTCGGGATGTGGTTTTTGCAAATCTTTCACAATGTAATACCTCTGGCTTTGACGGCGAAGGCGCAACGCCCACGGCCTTCTAAATTGATAGCATGCGCTCTATCGGCAGACGTGCTCGATCCATCAGCTCGACGCCCAACTCAACAGGATATTGCATTTTTTCCAGGGCGTCCAAAACGCTCTCCAGCTTGATCTTTTTCATGTTCGGGCACGCCGGCAGCGGATACATAGGGATGAACTCCTTGCCGGGATTCTCATTGCGAAGGCGGTGCAGGATGCCGTGCTCCGTGCCGATGATAATTTTCCGCGCCTCCGTCTCCTTTGCGAAGCGGAGCATGCCGCCGGTGCTTAGGGCGTAATCGGCTATGTCGACCACGGCCGGCAGGCATTCAGGATGCACGATCATCACGGCGTCGGGATGCGCGGCGCGGATTTTTTTCGCCGCCTCGGGCATGATCCTGTTGTGCGTGGGGCAATAGCCGGGCCAAAGTTCCATCTTGCGTCCTGTGAGCCGCATCACGTTCGCACCGAGATTCTGGTCTGGCAGGAACATTATTTTCTTGTCCGCAGGTATTGAACGGATGATTTTCTCCGCATTAGCGGAAGTGCAGCAGATGTCCACCTCCGCCTTGACGGCTGCGGTTGTGTTGACATACGCCACAAGCACCGTGTCGGGATACGCCTCGCGGTATTCGCGGACAGCGTGCGCCGGCGCCATGTCCGACATCGGGCAACCAGCGCTCGGCTCCGGGTGGAGAACGATCGATTGCGGCGAGAGGATTTTGGCGGTCTCCGCCATGAACGACACGCCGCAGAAAACTATCACCGGCTTTTCAGCGTTCTTGGCCTTGATGCTCAGCTCCAGTGAATCGCCGACGAAATCAGCTATGTCCTGTACCGGGCCCTCGACGTAGTTATGCGCGAGGATGACGGCGTTTCGCTGATTCTTCAATTCCCGGATCTGGTCTTCGAAACTCGTTGTTTTCATATCGGAATGTGATGGGTTGGAGTCCGGCAAGCGTGTTATTCTTTTGCGGGCGGCACGGGCTCCCCCTCGGGCTTCGGCGCCACCGGCTTAAGCACTCCTAGCTTTATCAGCTCGTCACGAGGACGCGGGGTTATTGTATCGAGTCCGATCCCTTGTGCCACGACCATGAAGATGTTGCTATTGAGCGGATGGAAGCCGTGGGAGAGGCAGTCGTCGAGCGCCTCCGGGGTTGGCGTGTAGCGCATAACCGCCTCGCGCTCCATGCGGTATCCCGCGCCGATGCAGTGCCCGAGCGCCTGGAAAATACGGCGTGCCATACGGTAGTCGATTTTCTCCTGGTCCCCGCCGCCGCGCTTGACCCATCCTGCGTCCATCACGACCCAGTTGTCGTACGGCGCGGCAAGAATCGGCGAGAGCCCGGCCTCCTCCGAAACCACAATTACTATCTTGGCGTTGCCGGCATGTTTGTCGCGGATGGAGTCCACATACGCCTGCGCATTGGATCCTATTTCGCCTTCCGCCGCCTCGGCTTGCACCTTCACGCGGAGTTGCTTCTGCATGTGGTCGCTCTCGCCGTCGAGCCACTCCTTGTCGAGCGCGCCATTGTGGTTGACCAGCAGGATGAAATTCGTGGGTGAAGTGAACGCCTCCGGTGGAAGCGGCGTCCCGCGCGGACGCACAAATCGCACGCCTGCATCAGCGGCCGACTTAGTGGCTGCGCGTTCTGGTGTTGAGACTGCGGGTAAAGCCGCGCCCGCTGAAACGATATCCGACACGCTTTGGGCTGGTGCCATGATATTGGAAAAAGTAACTAATACGGAAAAGATAATCGTTGTTTTTTTCATTATATCGCCCTCCTTATCGTCTATGTCTGGTCGTCGTCACCCTTGTTCGGGGGAGTTACCGGCGTTTTCGCCGACGGAACCATACGATCCCTGTACTTCGCCCTCTTGAGGTAAACCGATCTCTTTTAGAATATCGAGAACGCGGTCTCCTTTTTCAATGGCCTGTGTTTGTTTGAAAAAGAGTTTGGGCGTGTATTTCAGCGACACATCCTTGGCGATGCGCGATTGGAATTCCACGCGATGGCGGCGCAGCCAGCGCATGAGCTCATCAGCCTGCTCGCGCGTTCCCATGATAGACACCAGGACTGTTGCTCCGCGCAGATCACGCGACACTTCCACCTCGACAAACGAAATGCGCATGACCTCGGCGCCCTCGCCCTGGCCGACGAGCATAAGGCTTGTAGCGAGTTCGCGACGTATGATTTCGTTTACACGTTTGATTCTGTCGATCTGCATTTTCCCCTCCAATCGGCAGCGGCGCCTCGGTTACAGGGTCTTTGGCAAAGCCTCTAACGAGAAGCACTCTATTATGTCGCCTTCCTGGAATTCCTCGAAATCTGCCAAGAGAATGCCGCACTCCTGCGCCTGCGAGACCTCTTCGACCTCGTCCTTGAAATGCCGTATGGAGGCGATCGCGCCTGAATGCACCACCTTCTTGTTGCGCAGCACGCGTGCCTTGCCCTCCATCGTTATCACACCGTCGAGCACTATGCTGCCCGCCGCGTTGCCTATGTGGCTGAGCGCGAATATCTGCTTGACCTGAGCGTGGCCGCGGACGACCTCACGGTGTTCGACGGGGAGGATGTCTAGCATCTCCTGCTCAACGAAGTCGAGCAATTCGTAGATGATTCGGAAAGTCTTGATACGCACGCCCTGGTGGCGGGCCTCGGAATTGACGCCCGACTCTAGCGACACATTGAAGCCAATGATGATGGCGTTGGCACTTGCCGCGCGCTGCAGGTCCGTTGTGGTGATCGACCCAGTATTCGCGTACAGGATGTTGCACTGGATCTTTTCGCTTTTGATACCCTCGATTGAGTCCTGCACCGCCTCGACGGAGCCTTGGACATCCGCGCGCAGTATGATGTTGAGTTCCAGCTTTTCGGCCTCGTGCATCTTCTTGAAAATATCGTCAACCGAACGCGCCTGGGTGATGCCTCCGAGCAGCTCCTGCTTCTTCCTCTGCGCATACTCCTCAGCGAGCTCTCGAGCACGCTTGTCGTTAGTCATAACCCGGAACCGCGCACCAGCCTCCGGGACACCGGAGAGACCCAGCACGTTCGCCGCCCCCGAAGGTCCGATGGATTTGAGCCTGCGGCCGTTTCCATCCACGATCGCGCGGACGCGCCCATAGTACTCCTCGCATAGGACCACGTCGCCCACTTTCAAAGTGCCGCCCGTGACGAGAACGCTCACTATCGGGCCGCTGCCCGGCTTCACCTGCGCTTCGACGACCGTGCCATCGGCGCGGCGGTTCGGATTCGCGGTGAGTTCAAGAACCTCGGACTGGAGAAGAATCATGTCGAGCAAGTTCCCCACACCGTCGCCCGTGAGCGCGCTGACCTGGCAGACCACCGTGTCGCCACCCCATTCCTCCGGGGTCAGGTTCTCCGCCTGCAGCTGCTGCATCACGCGCATCGTGTTTGCCTGCGGCAAATCGCATTTGTTGATAGCCACCATGATAGTGACGTCGGCCTCCCGGGCGTGCTTGATTGCCTCTTTGGTCTGCGGCATTATGCCGTCATCCGCCGCTATAATTATTACGGCGATATCAGTGAGATTCGCGCCTCGCGCGCGCATTGAGGAAAACGCCGCATGGCCAGGCGTGTCCAGAAATGTTATCTTCTGGCCGTTGACGTCGACGGAATACGCGGCGATGTGCTGAGTTATGCCGCCCGCCTCGCCGGTCGCCACATGCGCCTCGCGAATACGGTCCATAAGCGACGTTTTGCCATGATCCACGTGCCCGAGGAACGTGACCACCGGCGGCCTCGGCACCAGCTGGTCGGGGCGATCCTCTGGAATGTCGTCGTCCTCGCCCGCGGCTTTGAGAACTGGCCTGTTGTCGCTAGAACGGCGCGACTTCTCCTGCTCCACGGTAAAACCGTGCTTCTCGGCGATTTTAGTCGCAACATCCGGCTCGACGCTTTGGTTGATCGACGCCAGTATCCCCATCTTCATCAATTCCGCGATGATGATGTTGGCGCGCGTCCCAAGCTTGTCCGCCAAGTCCTTGACGACCACCGGGCCGCGGAGCCTCAGCACATTGCCGGCTTCCGGCTTCTGGGAGCTTTCTGCCGCGCTCTTCTGCCCTTCTGCCCTTGATCCGCGCCGCTGCAACCTCTCGCCGCGGTCCACCCCCGCTTTCTCCGCGTTCTTTCCGCCCCGCAACGGGGCTCTCGATCCGGGCTCTTTGACGGATTTGGAGAGACCGCGAAGCAGTACATCCTCTTCATCCTCCTCATCCAAAGGATGTAACCCACGCGGGCGCTTCTCTTTCTTGGGGGCTTTGACCTCCGACGCGGGTTTGGCTGCAACCGGTTCCACAGCCGCATGGCGCGCGTGCGTCTCCGGCACTGGCGCGGGCGCAGGAGCGGGAGCCACGAACTCTGGCCGCGGCGCCTGCAGCGGACGCTGAGGCAAAGAACGCAGCACGCCCTTGTCCGCCTCTGCCTCTTCTTTGGCATTCGCCTCCACAAGGGGAGCGGCCGCTTCGCCGGCGTCCGGCCCCACGGCCACGGTATCAGGCGCGCTTCCCGGCGCCACTGCCACCTCTGCGGGCTTGAGCCGCTCCTTCTGGACACTCGTAACTTCGGGAACCTTTGGAGTCTCCGGCGCCTCCTCTGCAGCCGACGCCGCGACGGTGCGGCTCAGGAAATCCTCCCCTGCCGCCTCCGCGCGCTCAATAGCTTCCTGCAAAAGCTTAGATTCCGATGCGCGGGAGGCCTCGGCAGCCTCAAGTGACGCCGCGTGCTTCTCATCAAGCTTCCGCAGCATTGCCACCTTGTCGTCCGCAATCTCAACAGACGACCGCTGCCTGTAGCCGGATCGCAGAGTCTTGGTATCGTCCGCATCCAACTCCGTAATGTACGTGAAGACCTCGACATCCAACGCCTCGGCCTGTTTGAACAGATCCCTCGGGGTCGTGTTGAGTTCCCTTGCTAATTCAAATAATCTCATTCAGTTACGCTATTTTCGCCTTCGTGCGCAAGATAAGCCGCAGCTGCGTTCCACGCCACCTCGGCCAACTCCGCTTCCAGTTGTGTATCTTCAATAAATGACTCGATCGTGGAGTTCGCGACCCCCTCGGGCGTGTGGAAGCCAGCGTTGTACACTAGCTCCGCTAAGCCTTGCGGTATGCCCAGCTTCGCGGCGAGGTCGTTGATTCCGTCGGTGACGAGTTCTTGGAAGCTCTTCGGCGCCTCGGTCTTTATGACCTTGACGCGCCATCCCAGCAGCGCTGCCGTGAGCCTGACGTTCTGCCCGTGCTTGCCGATCGTCTGCGTGTAGTGTTCGGGCAGCACCGTTGCCTGGACAACGTTCTTGCCATCGTCGTCTTTGCCCACTTTGACGCTCTCAATTTTCGCGGGCGCCAGCGCGTTCATTGCGAAGACCCTTATGTCCTCGTTCCATTCCACAATGTCGATCTTCTCTCCGTTGAGTTCCTGTATAACAGGCTTGATGCGCGAACCGCGCACGCCCACGCACGCCCCTACGGGATCCACCTTCGGATCAAGGCTACGTACCGCGACCTTTGTACGGAATCCCGGATCGCGCGCGATGCCCATCACCTCGATCACGCCATCCTTGATCTCCGTTGCCTGCTCCACGAAAAGCGCCTTCACGAATTCAGGAGCGGATCGCGAAAGAACAATGCCCGGAGTGCTCTGGTTCTCCTCGTTCTCCACCCGGAGCAAATACGCGCGGAACTGGTCAGTCTGTTCGAACCTGTCTGTGGGCAACTTGTTCTCCGAGTCGAGAATCGCCTCGCCTCCACCGTCCACCTCGCAGACGCAGTCGCCTCTCGACACCTGTTTTACGGTAGCGGATATGATCTTGCCAACCTGACCGAGGTAGCGCTGGTACACCACCTCGCGCTCCGCATTGCGGAGGTTCTGCATAAGCGCCTGCTTCGCCGCCTGCGCCGCGATGCGCCCGAAGTCCTTCGGCGTCACTTTCAAAGACACCACGTCGCCGAGGTTCGCATCCGGGTTGATGAGCTTCGCCTTCTCAAGCGTTATGTAACCCGTCCCTGTCTGGTCCTCGCTGACGACAAGATCCTGGAAGGTCGTAATTTCGCAAGTGCGCGGGTCTACAGAAACGCGGATATCCTGCGATGTGCCCGAGCTTTTCCTCGCGGCGCTCTGAAGGGCGCTCTCCACAGCCTTGATGAGGGATGCGCGGCTGATGCCCTTCTCACGCTCAAGATAACTCAAGACCGTAAGCATTTCATTATTCATTATGACCTCTCTTCCTTAATACGGTCGTCCGTAGTGATTTCAAAAAACAAAAAAACCTGCGAAACCAGAGTGATTCCGGCTCCACGTCTCAATTCAGCCATGCAGTTTAGACTAAAAAGGGGGCGGCAGTCAATAGAAAAGGGTGTGTGTCAGGAAAATGACATAGTTGTCGGATGTCATGCCGCAAATGCGGGCTTCCTGCGAACACCTTTGCGCTTTCGGGGGCTCTTCCAGTACG
>JALHHX010000047.1:0-1560 GCA_022837245.1 Lentisphaerota bacterium | reverse complement strand
GCCCCTTCGATAGCACCGGAGCCAATCGGCCAGCCTTCACTTCGGAAGCGGCGGTACTGCATCCGTTCGCGATGGTCTCGGAAATAGGAAAGGCGCTTGCAGATGCCCTCGATTGTAGTCTCTGAGCCTTCAATGCCTTCAAAGTGGCGAATCACGCAGTTCACCCCATACACCTTCATCTTGCGCCGCCATTCCCTGAAGAGTGCATCCGCCGCGTCCCCTTTTCCGAGGGCGAATTCGCAAAGATCGTGGAGATGATCTGCAGCGTGCCAGAAGTCGACGATCCCAACCGCTTCCTTGAACCGATCAGAGACAATGTTCCATATCCATTCGGCCCCGTCGGAGACGACCACCAGCCGGGTTACATGCGGGACGCCAAGCTTTTGCCGGGCTTGCTCCAGCGCGGCGGAGAACGATACGGGGTCGCAGAAAGAGATCACGTGAACAGCACTCTCGTCGAGCTTGCGGTATTTTCCATTGTTGTCGCGCTCCATCAGGAAGAACGTTCCACACTTGATCTGCCTGCCTTTTGGTGCTCCGTCCTTGCCTTTGACCCCGGCGGGATACTTTTGCAACATCCGCACTCCGGTCATGTCCATTTGAAGACAAACAACGATGTCGTGTCCCGGCGCGGCGCATGAGGGTGTGCGGGAAAGCGCCCAGGCCTCCATGTCCGGCCCCACAGTGCGCACAAGCCGGTGGATGCTGCTGGAGGAGACATTGATACCGGCGGCCAGCGCGAGATTCTCCGATGCCTGAAGATAGGACTGGCTGCGTGCGGCCTCATGGCAAAGGAGTTTCGCGGCGCTGGGTGTACACCGACAGATCAGTCCCAGCGCCTCGTCGGCCGGAAAGCGAGACTGCGAGCCGGAACCGGGAACGTACGCCCGCGTGTAGGAAACCTCCCCCACACTTGAGAGGATCGTCGTGGTTCGAGTCCCGCGCCGTCCCGCTGGCGCATCCACGTCTGCGGCCTGCTGGAGGGGACCGGACATGAGCGCCCCGAGAACCTTCGCCGTGAAACCCAGCGCCACTGTGCGCAAATCACCCTCCAGCTCACCGAGGCTCCGCTGCCCGCTCCGGGCGTCCGTTTCAGCCTTGATGGCGGCGGCGAGGAGTTCTACGAGGGCTTCTTCGGTTTGCCCGAGCGGCGTTTTTTTTTAGGGTCGGAAGACTGCTCCGCCACGCTTTCGGCCATCTTCCAGATCTTCTCGAAGAGCGCCGACAACGCCTCACCGCGGTCGATCTCCGCCTGCACCCTGGGCGCGTCCTCCGCTTTGATGCGTTTCGATACGGTTTTGCCCCTGACGGAGCGCGTGAGCACATAGTAGGGGCCCATCTTCTGGACGGCCCCGTTGGCGTCGGTTCGGGTGAAATACTGCTTGAAAAGCTTTCCGCGTCGGGCGGGGAGGCAGGCGGTTATCTGCGTTAATATTACGTGAAGTTGCATGGGTGGCCTTTCGTTTGGTGGTTTGTAGTTGAAACGCTACAATTATAACAAGCCCGCATACGCTCCGCAAGCAAAATCCGATTTACCTGTCACTTTCCTGACACACACCC
>JALHHX010000046.1 GCA_022837245.1 Lentisphaerota bacterium | reverse complement strand
ATATTAATCGGCGTAAAATGTCGCCTGCCAGGCGACATTTTCAGGTTGAATGAAATGAGTCCGGCACCGGAAATGAAACGAGTCTGGCACCATTGCGAACGAGTCTGGCACCGATGTGAACGAGTCTGGCACCGATGTGAACGAGTCTGGCACCGCTGCGGCTTGCAAGTAGTCTGACCCCAGTGGAAAGTAGTAAAGCAGTCTGGCACCATTGCGAACTAGTCTGGCACCGTTTTGTGTCACAGGCAACACCGGGGACTGGGCGGTAACGGCAAGAACTATGATCATGATCACGTTGAGGTCGTTGAAGGGCGTTGAGCAAAATATAATGCCCGGCGCGGTACGTCAAATAAAAAAGACACCATAGTTTTCTGTGTCGCTTGGCAAAGATATAACAATGGCGAATAAGCCAGCATTGTGTTAAAATAAAACGCTTTCAAAGACGGAACATTTTAAAAGACAAGGCAACAAGTATAATGGCAGGCGAATACGCAATCAGTCTCGTGGACATGACGAAGCAGCACGAGAACAAGACGGTGCTCGAGGATGTGAATCTCTCGTTTTTCCACGGCGCGCACATAGGCGTCATCGGCGTGAACGGATCTGGTAAATCGACGCTGCTGAGAATCATGGCGGGGCTCGACACGGAATTCATGGGGCAGTGCATCGTCGCTAAAAACACTAAGGTGGGATACCTGCCGCAGGAACCAGTTCTGGATAAGACTAAAACCGTTGCCCAATGTGTGGCGGAAGGCGTGGAAAGTTCACAGGCGCTCCTGGACCGCTACGACGAAATCTGCGGGATGCTCGGCGACGAAATGTCAGACGAGGATATGGATAAACTAAACGCGGAGATGGGCCGTCTTCAGGACACGATCGACGCGAACGACCTCTGGGAGCTTGACCATCACGTAGAGATGGCAATGGAGGCGTTGCGTCTGCCGTCGCCCGACGCTCCGGTGGCGCCGCTTTCCGGAGGCGAATTGCGCCGTGTGGCGCTCTGCCGCCTTCTCCTCTCCAACCCCGACATAATGCTTCTCGACGAACCAACGAACCACCTAGACGCAGAATCGGTAGCATGGCTTGAGACATACCTCAAAAACTTCAAAGGCTCGCTCATTGTTGTAACGCACGACCGCTATTTCCTCAGCAATGTCACGGAATGGATTCTGGAGCTTGATGGCGGGCGCGCCTACCCGTACAAGGGCAACTACGAGGCGTGGCTTGAGCAAAAGCAGGCGATGTTGCAGCGCGAACAGAAGCAGGCAGAGTCTCGTCGCAAGCTCATCGAGAACGAACTCGCATGGGTGCACACCAACCCCTCTGGCCGCCATGCGAAAAGCAAGGACCGCATCAAGCGCTATGAACAACTTGTTGCCCAAGAAGTAAGTACACGTGAGGACGACCTGACCATCCAGATCCCGCCCGGTCGGCGTCTGGGAGATCTCGTTGTGCGCGCCGAGAAAGTTTCGATGGGGTTCGGTGACAAGCTGCTCTTCGAAAACCTTGAATTCGACCTGCCGCGCGGCGGCATCGTGGGAGTCATCGGCGGCAACGGCGCCGGCAAAACCACGCTCTTCAAACTCATCACCGGCGAGCTGAAGCCGCTTGCCGGGACGTTCGAGGTCGGGCCGACGGTGGACCTCTCCTACGTCAACCAAATGCGCGACACGCTCGACGACAACGCGACCGTTTACGAGGAAATCACTGGAGGCAACGAATACGTGAGCTTGGCCGGCAAGCAGATGATGAACGGCCGCGCGTACTGCAGCCGCTTCAATTTCAAAGGCGCCGACCAGCAGAAGAAAGTGGGCATTCTATCCGGGGGCGAGCGCAACCGCGTGCATCTGGCGAAATTGCTCCGCGCCGGCGGCAACCTGCTCCTGCTTGACGAACCGACCAACGACCTCGACGTCGCCACGCTCCGTTCGCTGGAAGAGGGCATGATGAACTTCGGCGGGTGCATCATGGTCATAAGCCACGACCGCTATTTTCTGGACCGCGTTGCCACGCATATCCTTGCATTCGAGGGCGACAGCAAGGTGGCGTGGTTCGAGGGGTCGTATTCGGAATACCACGGGCAACGTCGCAAATTGCTGGGCGAAGATGCCGACCGGCCTGTCCGCGTCCGGTTCCGCCCATTGGCAGTTTAAATTTAAAATGGAACAAGTAAGCATGATAGAGAAACTAACACGTGAAATATTGGCTGGCAAAAACATCACGCAGAAAGAGGCGGTAGAGGCGGCATCGACGCCAGTCGCGGACGATCTTTACGAGGCTGCCCACAAAATAACCGTGATGATGGCGCCGGGTAGTTTCGACCTCTGCTCCATCATCAACGCGAAATCGGGCGCATGCTCCGAGAACTGCAAATGGTGTTCGCAATCGGCCCACTACAGCACGGCGTCGGACGTCTATGGGTTCGTCGGCTCCGAAAAGTGCCTTGAACGCGCACGCTTCAACGAAGAGCACGGAGTGGGGCGCTTTTCAATCGTCACATCGGGGCGGAGTCCGGACCCCGCCACATTCGACGAAATTTTGGAGGCCGTGCGCGTGATGAAGGCGAACACCGGCATATTCCTATGCGCCTCGCTCGGGTTGCTTGGCGCGGAGGATCTGCGCCGGCTCCATGAGGCCGGGGTGGAGCGCTACCATTGCAACCTCGAGGCGGCGCCTTCGCGCTTCCCGGAGCTTTGCACCACCCATTCTCTGGCCGACAAAATCGCCACGCTCAAAGCCGCGCGCGAGGCCGGCCTGGAGGTCTGCAGCGGCGGCATCATCGGCATGGGCGAGACGATGGAGCAGCGCGTGGAGCTGGCATTCGCGCTCAAAGAGATTGGGATAAAGTCGATCCCGATAAACATCCTCTATCCAATCCCCGGCACGCCGCTGGCGGACGAGCCGCGGCTGTCCGACGAGGAGATATTGCGCACCGTGGCGGTGTTCAGACTCATCCACCCCGATGCCCACCTGCGCTTCGCGGGCGGGCGCGTGCTCATGACCGAGGAGGGCGTCCGCAAGGCGCTTTACGTGGGCATCAACGCGGCGGCGACGGGCGAGATGTTGACCACGGCGGGGGCGGGCATAGAGGGCGACATCAAGCTCGCCCGCGCTGCCGGGTATTCGGTTTAGCAGTTCTTTCTTTCAAAAAGGGGCGGGATGCTGTAAGATAGCCCCTATTTGAACCAAGGAGCAGCAATGGGCTTAAGCATCGGAATAGTCGGACTCCCTAACGTCGGCAAATCCACCCTTTTCAACGCACTCACAAGAGCGCAGAACGCGCAGTCTGAAAACTATCCGTTCTGCACCATTGAACCAAATCTCGCGACCGTGCCGGTTCCGGATGGGCGTCTTTTGAAACTTGCCGGGATCGTGCATCCCGAGCAGATAATAAACGCCACGGTTGAATTCGTGGACATAGCCGGGCTCGTTCGCGGCGCGAGCAAAGGTGAGGGCTTGGGGAACAAGTTCCTCGCCAATATCCGCGAAGCCGACGCGATCCTGCACGTGGTGCGTTGTTTCGAGGACTCCGACGTGGTGCATGTCGAAGGCAAGGTCGATCCGTTGCGCGACGTGAACATCATCGAAGGCGAACTCGTGCTGGCAGATCTCGAGAGTCTAGAGAAACGCGTAGAGAGGGTCGCAAAAATTGCGCGCTCGGACAAAGACGCCCGCAAGGAGCTGGAGGCGCTCGAGGCGTTGCGCAAGCATGTGGAGGACGGCAATCCCGTCCGGTCGTTCCCGGATCACGATTCCCCCGATCTGAAAGAGACTCTCCATGACATGCGTTTTTTGACGGACAAGACCACGATCTTCGTTGCCAATGTGGGTGAAGAAAGCGTCGCTGAGGATAACGACTACGTGCGGGAGGTCCGCGGATACGCTGCGAGACACGATGAAGAATGCGTCCGGATTTGCGCTAAAATCGAGGAGGACATGGCGGGGCTGCCTGATGACGAGCGCAATGAGTTTCTGGCTTCATATGGCGTGGAGCAAAGCGGTCTTGACGTCATAATTGCCGCCGGATACAAGGCGCTCGGACTCATCAGTTTCCTCACCGCAGGACCGAAGGAAGTGCGTGCCTGGCCGATCCGCCGCGGTTGGAAGGCGCCGAAGGCGGCGGGCGTGATACACACCGATTTCGAACGCGGATTCATCCGAGCGCAGGTGATTCCATATGACGACTACATCAAGCATGGCGGAGAGCAGCCGTGCAAAGCGCTGGGCCTCGCGCGCATGGAAGGCAAGGACTACGTAATAGCCGATGGCGACGTGGTTGAATACCTGTTTAATGTTTAACGGCAGAAGAAACTAGAGAAGGGCATTCCTTGAAAACAACCAAACACGACAAGAGTTTTTCCACAGCGCTTGCCACGGTCTGTAGCATGCTGGCTTTGTTCGCTGCATCTTCGCCCGTCTGGGCGCAGCGGGGACCGGCGGCACTTCCTCGCGCGCTGACCACGTACGGAACGGGAAGCGACACCACTAAAATCCAGGCGGACCGTGCCGAATACGAGCTCGACACAGGCTGGGTAACGTTCTCTGGAAACGTGGCGATCAAATACAAGGACGTCGAGCTGCGCTCAGACAAAATCCGATACAACCAAAAGACGGGCGACGCGCAGGCGAACGGCAAAGTGGCGCTCGTGAGCGATGACGGCAGCATCTGGCGTGGCGAAGCGCTGGACATCAATTTAAAAGAAGTGGCAGGCAAGGTGGATTCGATCGACATATACACTCGCCCCTTCCGTGTTCTGGCCGAGGCAGGAACCATTGCCACCGACAAGACCTACGAAATCAGCAACGCCACGCTCACAACCTGCACGAACGAACCAGGCTTCTTTCACTGGGAGCTTGGCACGCGCCGCGCGCGCTTCCGCCCGGACGACGACGTGACCGCATGGGGCGGCGTCCCCAGGCTCTTCGGCGTTCCGTTCTTCTATTTGCCATATTACTGGAAAGACCTTGACCGCCACTATGGCTTCCGTTTCGAGCCTGGTTACCAGAGCTCGTGGGGTGCATACCTGCTCAGCTCCTATAAGCTCCCCCTCATACGCGACAAAGTCAACCAGAACTTCCTAGACTCGCGCACGAGCCTGGACTACCGCACGGGCCGCGGATTCGCATACGGTGAAAGGCTTAACTGGGAATTCCGCGAGTACGGCACGGGATGGTTTTCCGCTTACTATGCTGAAGACGACGATCCTCCAGTTGGAATTGAGGATCCAGACCGATACAGGATACGTTTCAACCACGACTGGAATGCTACGTATAGAGACCAAATCCTCATGCAGGCACTATATGTCAGCGACGACCTTTTCATGGATGATTTCTTTGAAAAAGAATTCCGCCGCATGAACCAACCAGACAACTATGTGTCTTACACTCACTTGGGCGACCTATACAGCGCCGGCCTTCTGACTCGATTCCGGTTGAACGATTTCTACACGCAGGTGGAACGCCTCCCGGAAGCCTGGTTCAACCTCAATTCAATAGAACTCGGCGAGACCGGCATGTACGTCGAAAACAGAACAACGGCCAGCTTTCTAAACAAAGAATACGACGAACGCTACGACCCGATGCCGGAAGCTTACGATGCATTCAGGCTGGACTCCGGCACGACGATCTCCCGGCCCATGAAGTTCTTCGGGTATCTAAACTTCAACCCCCGCGCCGGATACCGCGCTACCTATTACGATAAAACCATAGAAAAAATAACTAGCGCTTCCACTACCGAAATCATAACCACAAACGAATACGGTGATGTCGAGAGCGTATACAGAACAGTAAGTGAAACAACCGTCTATGAGGCCGATTCCGACATCCGCTCTGTTTTCGAGCTCGGCGCCGATTTGTCATTCAAGACCTATGGGCACTGGAGAGACGACTCTGGCAATATATGGAGGCACGTCGTCGAGCCCTATGTGAACCACACGTTTATACCGGAACCGAATCTGGTTCCCGACGATCTGTACCAATTCGATGACGTTGACTCTCTCGATAAGTACCACTATATACGTCCGGGCGTGCGCAACCGTTGGCAGGTCAAACACCCCAATAGCAAGCAAGTTTACGAACGCCTGTACATGAACTTTTTTGCTGATATAAACCTGGACCCGGAAGAAGGCGAAGACAACCTCGAAAGACTTTACTTCGAAACGAAATACCGGCCCAACACCTGGCTCCGGTTTGATTTCGAAAGCTGGTACGATGCGGAGGAATCGGAAATTGAAAACGCCGCCGCGCGCGTCATCGCATGGCATGACGTTTTCACTTCGGACGTCGAGTTCCGCTACCGCAACGACGAAAGCAGCCTGTTGCTCGGCAGCCTAACATGGAGCGTGAATCAGGCATGGTCGATGAACGTATTCGGCCGATATGAGTTTGAGAATTCCCAAGTCGAGGAAATCGGCTCGTGGATTCAGCACAAGTGGGACTGCGTCGCCCTCCGACTCTACATGAGCGTTCAGCCGGGATACGGAGTGCGCAGAGATGGTACGGACGAAGAGGACGATTACAAGGTCTCTATAGTAGGCTGGCTAACAGACTTCACGCCCGACAATATCCGAGAAAGCGAAATACGTTGACCCTCTGGCGCACGTTGTGACATAAAATCACACCACATTTAATAACAAACATCCCGAAGAAAAAAATCCCGATGATACATAAGTGCATATTTAAATTCCCCGCCGCCATAGCCATCTCATCAACTTTCGCCATTGCCGCATCGTGGGAGGATCCGCCACCCGCAACAGTTATCGATGCGGGGGAACCCGTCTATACTCAGCCAGTGGGGCAGACCGCGCAGCCCCAGACCCGCCAAGTGCGACAGACTCGTAAGTCGGCGCAACAGTACCAGACCCGCCAAGTTCAGCCTCGACAACCACAGCCTCAGTCCCGTTACGTGCAACCCGAATCTGAGCCCCGCTACGTGCAACCTCAGCCTCAACCGCGTTACGTTCAACCTGAGCCAGAGCCCCGCTACGTTCCGCCACGCGATCACGCACCCTACGTGGAAGAACCTGAAATGTACGAATACTCGGCGCGGGAAGATGTCAGCGGCCATTACGGCGACCTCTTCTCCCAGCACCTCGACGCTAAAAGGCGTCCCGTGTATTCGTACGGCGGCGGCTACGTGGCAGAGACTGAATTTGGCACGTACGGCGTTACGGACATGGCGGAGGCCAACCTTGAGTTTAGGCTCTTCCGATTCGACAATTTCCTCTGGGGACACTTTGACGCCTGGGTCGTCGGACACGGCATATATTTCATCGACAACCCCGGCATGGAAGCCATCCCAGACGGCCTCATGGACGCCGGTATCGACGTCGGCCTATGGTGGCGCTTTGTCAACGGATGGTCTACTGAAATCCGCGCAATGCCCGGTGTCTTCTCCGGTGTCACCCAACCCACCTTCGGAATACCGATCACATTGAACGCTTACTATGCCTTCAATCCCCAGCTCAGCCTTAAACTCGGCGCAACATACCGCTCCGGCTGGGACATACCGGTCATGCCTAGCGCAGGTATTGCATGGGAGCCCGTCGATCTGTTCCGAGTCGAAGCCATGTTGCCAAAAAGCAAAATAACTCTCTTTCCCGACCACGTACTCTCCTTTTTCGGCACGTTCGAGTGGCGTAATGTCACGTATGCGCTTTCGGACGAGGAGCCTTCCATGCCGGATAAACTCACACTGGATGACATGCTCGTAACCGGCGGCGTGGCGTTAAGCCCAATGGGCGACTATTCCATCGTCGGAGAATACGGCATGTTTATCTCTCGTGAACTTTCGGCCGACGTCGAGAAGGACAAGGCCATTGACCTTTCCGAGGAGTCGTTCATCCGTGTAATGCTCCAGGGATCTTTCTAAGAGGGAAAGTCGATAAAGGAGGATCGGCGCCTTGCTCACGTACTGCATGAATGTCCACCCTGGGGAAACCCTTGAGGAGCAGACCGGAAACGTCGAGCGACTCGCCGTCGCGGTCGCCAAGCGCCTTCGGGCATTCTGCGGCCTCGATGAATCCTCCATGTTCGGACTCGGACTGCGCTTTGGAGCTCCGGCGGCGGCGCGATTCGTCGCCTCGCCCGAAGCGCAGTCGCGGCTTATAGACGCCTGCGCCAGCAACCACCTCGCTCCGTTCACCATGAATGCGTTCCCGTTCGGTGCCTTCCACGGTTCAACTGTAAAGGAGGACGTCTACCGCCCCACGTGGTCTGACCCGCGCCGCATATCCTATACTGCGGACGCAGCTAGGTCGCTCGCCATTCTAATGCCGTTAAATATCGTGCGTGGCAGTGTCTCCACCGCGCCACTAACTTACAAAACCTTCGGTGAAGACCCAGCGCCCGCCATTGAGAACTATGTCGAGACGCTTGAGAAAATCCGCGCAATACACGATAATACCGGCAAACACATCATCCTTTCCATAGAGCCAGAACCAGGGTGTTTTCCGGAAACAACAGACGAAACAATCGAAGTCGTCAACCGCATAAAAGAACGATCAAACGAAGCACTTCATTCGTATCTCGGTGTATGCTTCGACACAGCGCACCTAGCCGTGGAATTCGAAGACTTAGCCGATTCCGTACGGAAACTGCGTGAAGCCGGCATAGCCATAGGCAAATTCCAGATCAGCGCCGCTCTTGAATGCGACGATATCCCGGCTGGTCGCACATCGCTAGCGCGTTATGCGGAGGGTACATACCTCCACCAGACAATCCGCCGTTCGGCTGATGGAGAACAGGAGTTCTTTGGAGACCTTCCTGCCGCACTTGGCGCGGCACCCGTGGCAGGGGCAGTGTTGCGCACTCATTTCCACGTACCGCTTTTTGAGGAAGGGGATTCCACTTTGAGGACCACAACGCGCAGTCTACGCGACCCATCATTTTTGTCGGCCGTTAAACAAAGCGGCTGCGACCAATTTGAAGTCGAGACCTACACCTGGGACGTATGGCGCGAACGCTCTGGCTTTGCCGCAGACATCGTGGCCGGCATAGCCCTCGAGCTTGAAACAGCCGCCAGCATCCTCTGCTTTTGAATCTCACGCGGCACGTGTCGCAAAACAAAAAACAGATACATAAAGGAGATAACATGAATAAAACTATCATAGCAAGCATGCTAGTCGCACTCGTTTCCATCACCGTATGCACGATCGCAGCCGAACAAAAAGCTGCGCCCGCACCCCCCCCTGCGAAAGATGCAAATTTCACGCTCGCTCCGCTGCCGTATTCTCAGGATGCGCTTGCTCCGCATTACTCTGTAGAAACAATGTCATACCACTACGGGAAACACCACAGTGGATACGTCGATAACCTCAACAAACTCGTAGTTGGCACGAAGTGGGCGGACGAAACTTCACTTGAAAAGATAGTCAAGGAAAGCTATGGCAAAGATGACGCCACAGCCATATTCAACAACGCCGCCCAGGTTTATAATCATGATATGTTCTGGAAGAGCATGAAGCCAAACGGCGGGGGAGAGCCCACCGGAGCCCTATTGGAGAAGATCAATGCTTCATTCGGCTCGTACGAGAAGTTCAAGACCGAGTTCACCACTGCGGCGACCTCGCAGTTCGGTAGCGGGTGGGCATGGCTCGTCCAGGATGGCGACGCGCTGAAAATCGTGAAAACATCCAACGCTGACACTCCGATCGCGCGCGATCTCGTCCCACTGATTACCTGCGACGTCTGGGAGCATGCGTACTACATCGACTACCGCAACGCGCGCAAGAGCTTTGTGGAGACCTTCCTCGACAAGCTTGTCAACTGGGACTTCGCAGCATCTCAATTGAAATAAAAGAACCAACGCTCCACTTGCATATGCAACGTGGGGGAAGTTGACTGGATTGTCGGCAATCAATCCGATGCGCATGGAAAACGTCGATAGGCCATGGAGATTTTGTTGTCTGCTACCTAAATCTAGTACAAACTTTTTTAATAGATGTTGATTTTACACTCTGTATTCGGTACAATTCCCACCAGTTGAAAAATGTCATGGGTTTCGGCTAGTTCGATGGTTCAAAAAAGCCTATGAGATGGTAGAGTTGCAACGTCAATGAGTCTTAGTGTAAAGGAGCGGTTGGTCCTTTTAGCCAACGATTCGAAGTATGATCTCGCATGTTCCTGCGGGACCGGCGATGACACACGCCGAAAACGTACTCTTGAAGGCACCTGGCTGTATCCGGTGCAACTCGCCTCTGGCGGAACCGGAATCATGCTCAAGACTCTTTTGTCCAATGCATGTTCGAGCGACTGCAAGTACTGCCCGCTTCGGCACGATGGCATTTCTAACAGGTGTTCGCTGACGCCGGATGAGGTGGCAAGCGCATTCATGGATTACCACCGGCGACAATGGTTGCTTGGTATTTTCCTTTCGTCCGGCATCATTGGCACTCCTGATAGGACGATGGAGCTGCTGACGGCTACTGCGGAGATCCTACGGAAAAAACACTCATATCGCGGCTATATACATCTTAAGATAATTCCAGGCGCGTCACGTGCGGCTATCCTCCGCGCATTTCAGCTCTCTAGCGCCGTCTCGCTTAACATCGAAGTTCCCGGAGAAAAATACTTTAACGAACTCACGTCATACAAAAAGTTTATACCCGATGTTGTAGGGCCAATGAAATTCATGTCTGAGCTCACAGCCAGGGGCAGCGAGTTCTCGCGCATCAAGTGTACAACTCAGTTCATTGTCGGCGCTGCAAAAGAAAAAGACAGCGAGATCGTGCGGTACATGGGTTCGATATACGACAACCTGAAGTTCAAACGAGTTTATTTCTCCGCTTACCAGCCGCCATTGCAGACTGATTTCACTCTGGACGATGGATCAAATTCCGCGAGGCTCATGCGCGAACATCGGCTCTACCAGGTTGACTTTCTGCTGCGTAGATACAAGTTTTCAGCAGGGGAGATTCCTTACGACAGCACCGGCAATCTTGATCTCTCAACCGACCCAAAGCAACGCTGGGCTGATATGAATCCCCAGACTTTTCCCGTAAAGGTAAACACCGCCGGGATTGAAGAACTTCTACGGATCCCGGGAATAGGGCCGACGCACGCGAAGGCGATCGTGAAGAAGCGTCGTGAATCGAGAATCAGAAGCTGGAGCGAAATTGGGCTCAAGGGGCGCAACGCTATGAAGCCCATGCGTTATGCGGTGTTCAGCTGAACGAATTTTTCTAACAAAAAAGAAATCCCGTGCTTGACATGTTTCGGGCGGTTTGATAAATTCCTAGCTCTCTGATCACCAAGGAAGAGGAAACACCTCATGGAAGCATATGCAGTTATAGAAACCGGTGGAAAGCAATATCGAGTCGAAGCCGGACAGACAATAGAAATCGAACGACTTAAAGACGAAGAAGGCAAAGAGGTCGCGCTTGACACGGTTCTCGCCGTTTCAGATGGATCCTCCCTGAAGGTAGGCACGCCCTACATCAGCGGAGCGTCCGTAGTGCTTGAGATCAAAGAGCACTTCCGCGGCAAAAAGGTCGTCAACTTCAAGAAAAAACGCCGCAAGGGCTATCATCGCAAAATGGGCCACCGCCAGGAACTAACCCGCGCGGTAGTCAAGTCTATAGCTTAAGGCAAAGAGGGATTTAGAAATGGGACGTAAGAAAACAGGCGTCAACGGACGCAACAGCCCTGGCCAGAGGCTTGGGGTTAAACGCTACGGCGGTCAGGAAGTAAACGCGGGCGAGGTGCTTGTCCGCCAGCGCGGCACAAAGTTCCATCCTGGGAATAACGTCATGCGCGGTCGTGACGACACCCTCTTCACCGTGGTGGCTGGCAGGGTCCAGTTCGAGAAGAACGGGCGCGTTGTAAGCGTCTATCCGGAAGCCGCAGAGCCTTCGGCGGAATAATCGGCACTCGGAAATTATTATCGCTAGCGCCATTGCGAGGCGTGACAGTGGCGGAGTTCAGACTCTGCCACTCTTTGCGTTTTGGCGGTCTTGACTTTGCCTTGGCACCTTTTATTCCACTCGTTTCTGGTGATCGGGTGCATGAGCGTTTGCTCAAGGACGTTTTGCCGCAAAATTGTGGCGGAGTCCGGACTGTGCCACAGGTCATTGGAAAGGATCCCGGGCAGTTGCGTGCAATGGCCTCGGCTCTGCGTGCCATTGGCTATACGGAGATGGATCTCAACTGCGGATGCCCTTGGAAATTTGTAGCGAAAAAGGGACGCGGCAGTGGGCTGCCCGAAAACGAGGACGCCTTCCGAGCAATGCTGGAGGCGGGCTGCGAAGCCATGCCCGATGGCTTTTCGATCAAGATCCGTCTTGGCATGAAGACGCCAGACACGCTGGCTAAGCGCGCCGAGCTTATAAATCAATTTCCTTTGCGCGAAATAACCATTCATCCGCGCACGGGGATTCAGATGTACGATGGTAAGGCTGACGTGGAGGCATTTGCGGCAGTGCTTCCGCTGTTCAAGGTGCCGGTCGTATACAACGGCGACATCAAAACGGTGTCAGACTACGCGCGCATTGTCGAACGATTTCCTTCGATTGCAGGCGTAATGATCGGGCGCGGTCTTGTCCAGGATTCGTTCCTCGCGCATGACATCCGCGCCTGGGAAGAAGGCGGCCGTGGCACTGTGGAGTCCCCGCCACATGATGGCGCTCGTGCTGACGAAGTGCTGGCTTTTGCGGACGAACTTTACAGACGCTACCGCGAGACTCTTTGCGGGCCGTCACCAGTGCTCGGGCGCATGAAAGAGCTCTGGGGGTATCTCTATCGGTATTTCGAGAACGGAGAGACGGTTTTGCGTGCCGTGCAACGCAGCGCCAGTCTTGCCGACTATGACAGAGCCGTCGCTACCGTAAGCAAGAACGTCCAGCCCACACTCCCCAACAGTTAACCAATTTTATTTGTATTGCAGTTCCTCGTAAAGCAGTCAAGCCGATTACTTGAAAATCGAGGGCGGCCATGTTACCATGAACGGTGAATTCTTTATAATGGTGCGGGTAATGGAAAACAAGACTAGGCGCGAAATTGACGAAGAGAACCTGATGGAGTTGTCAGAGGCTTTGGCGCGTCTGCGCGCTCCGGAGGAAGTGCGTCGCTTCATTGAGGAGGTTTGGACAGATTCGGAATGCCGCGACGTCGCTCGTCGGTGGCATTTGATGAAGCTGCTGGCGGTCGGCGTTCCGCAGAGGGAGATTGCCCAGCGGCTCAAGCTCAGCCTTTGCAAAATAACACGTGGTTCCAAGTACATCAAGGATGACACGTCGCTTTTCCGGAAAGCCGTCATGCGGGCCGTGGAAAAAGAAGGCAAAAATTTCGTGCCCCGCAGGAAACACTAAGCATGAACTGGGATTTCTACGTCAATTTGATGGCGAGCTTTTGGTGGGTAAGCACCTTGATTTCGCTTGGAGTTATATTCTTCGGGCGCAAAAAGCCCAGCTCAACGCTCATATGGGTGATGGTTATAAACTTCCTGCCGGTTATAGGGTTTATTTTTTATCTGCTGCTGGGGCAGGACTACAGGAAAGTTAAGATGTTCAGCCTCAAGGAGCGCCAGGACGGCTTTATAAAAGTCGTCGCGCGCGCTCAGGAGACGTTCATAAAAGACGGGGTTTTCCCGTTCGACGACGACAGGATTGCCGACTTTGACGATCTCGTGAAGATGAACCTTAAGCAGGACGAGTCGTTCCTCACGCAGGACAACGACGTTCGCTTTTTCTATACAGGCACCGAAAAGTTCGGTGCGCTGCTAAGTGACATGGAAAACGCGAAGCACTCGATAGACGTCCAGTACTATATTTTCCGTCTCGACGGAATCGGCAACCAGCTCGTGGAGGTTATGGCGCGCAAGGTGAAGGAGGGCGTGCGCGTGCGGATGCTCTACGACGCGCTCGGCAGCCGTGCGATTGGCAGGAGAGGCCGCAGGCAGCTCACCGGGTACGGCATAAAACACGCGAGTTTTTTCCCCGGCATCCTGCCCCACGTCAACTTCCGCATCAACTACCGCAACCACCGTAAAATCGTGGTCATCGACGATAAGATCGGCTACGTCGGCGGGTTTAACGTGGGCGACGACTATATGGGGCGCTACAAGAACGTCGGGCCTTGGCGCGACACCCATGCCCGCATACAGGGGCTTGGCGTACTAGGCCTGAAGATCCGTTTTCTAAAAGACTGGTATTATGCTTCGGGCGAAAAACAGACTGGCGAAGGCGAAATTCACGTGGAACGCAACCCCGACGGAAATTGCGCACTTCAGATTGTCACTTCCGGCCCGGACACCAAGACGGC
>JALHHX010000045.1 GCA_022837245.1 Lentisphaerota bacterium | reverse complement strand
TCGCACGTCAACGCCTACATCCGCCAGTCGCAGTCCGACCGCACGCCCTACGACGTGTTCGAGTTCATCCGCGGCGAAGGCGTCGCGGCGAAGCTCCGCATCGCCAAAATCGATCCCAGGAAGGTTTGCCTCAAGCCGCGCCTCGTCGGCATCGAGATGAAATAGCCCACCGGACAGCCTGAACGTCGCACCCAGTCGCATCTACTCTGCCGCAAACGGAGCCTGCGCCATGGGTTGGGTGACCTATGCCTCGATCAGGCTCAAATCCACATCCACGACGCGATTCCGCCTCCTGAAAACCGCAAAAAACGCCTCGCCGACGCCACAGAACACGAACTTAAGGCAGAGTCAATGCACCTCGGCGCGAGGCCGTGCATTTACCTTGCCCATGGTTGCATTCACTCTGTCCGGCGACCGTTTTTTAAAACGGTTTTTTTACGAATCCAATCAAATCTGGCTGCCTGCCGGCAGGGAGAGGGTGGAAAAGGCATGGCAAGAGCAAACTAACCGGGCGGCAAGAGCGCGGCCTCGACGGCGGTTTGGCAGGCGTAGAGGCCGGAGCGGCGGCCGCGTGGAGTGTTGCGCAAGGTCTGGAGCGCTTCCATTACTTTGGGGGCGACGTCGGCGTCGACCACCATTACGAGCACGGAGTTGTAGCCGGGCCAGACGTGGTCGTCGAAGCGCGCGCCGCTTGTCGCGCCGCAGCCATGGGTGCGGGGTATTATGGAGTATTCCTTTACCCCAGCGCCGCATATCGCGGCTATAACTTCATCGGAGATGGAGACGTTGTAGAAGACTGTTATGCATTTCATGCCGATTGCCCCTTCCGCGCCAGACGCCGGTGCGATTCGATGATGTAGTAGAGCACGGGAACGATGACCATGGTCACAATGGTGGAGACGGTTAAGCCGCCCACGACGACAAGCGCGAGCGGACGCCACGCGGCGGAGCCGTCGCCCGTGCTGAGCGCCATCGGCAACATGCCAAGAATGGTGGTGAGCGTGGTGATCAGCACGGGGCGTAGACGCTGACGGCCGCTGTCTACGATCGAATCGCGCAGCTTGGAGCCGCGCGTGCGCAGCAGGTTAATGTAGTCGATAAGGACTATGGCGTTGTTCACCACGATACCCACGAGCAGTATGATGCCGATGTAGGCGGTCATGCTTAGCGGCGTGTCCGTGGAGCCGAGCGCAACGACGACACCGCTGAAAGCGAACGGGATCGAGAACATGATTATGAGCGGATGGATGAATGATTCGAACTGCGCCGCCATTACCATGAAGACGAGAATCAGGCCGAGCGAAATCATCATGATCATCACTTGCTCGGTTTCCTCCTGCTCCTCGATCATGCCGCCATACTCTACGGTCGTGCCCGCCGGTAGCAGAACTTCGCCCTCGATGTGGGCGCGCACGTCGTTCATGACGTCGCCCTGCGGACGGTCGATTGTATCAAAATATACGGAGACGCGCCGTTCCTGATTTTTGCGCGATATCGTGACGGGACCCGAAGCTTCGACGACGTCGGCGATGGTGTCGAGGCGCACCACTTCGCCGGAGCGGAGTTTCAGCTCCGAGCGGCGGATGTCCTCGATAGTGCGGCGGTACGTTTCATCGAGGCGCACCAGGATGTCGTAGCCGTCCTCTCCCTCACGGTATTCAGACGCTATTGAACCCTGGAAGAGGGTGCTAATGGCGGAGGTGATTTCCTCCATCGAAAGACCGACGCTGGCGGCGCGCCCGCGGTCGACTTTCACTGAGAGCTCGGGCTTGCCAACGTCCTGCGATATCCGCGCGTTGCGCGTGCCTTCCGTCCGGCGCACGATCCCGAGGACCCGCTGCGCCACTTCGTAACCGGCTTCCAGGTCATACCCGAACACGTCGATGCGCAGATTGGAGCCGCCGCCCATGAGAATACGGCTCATGAAGTCGTTCGAGCCCGCATTGATTTTGACGATCTCAGGCCATTCACCGACCTCAGAGGATATTTCATCTGCGTACTGGTCAGTGGTTTTCGGCCGCTTGTCGGAATCGACGAGTCTGGCCCTGATGGTGCCGATATGAGAGGCGCGGGATCCGCCGAAGCCGCCTCCACCTCCGCCGGCGCTAAGCGACGAGATTATGATGTTTTCGCGGCCGATCACGCGTTCGACTACCTTAAGGATTTCGCGGCCCGTCTCCGCCGTGATTTCGTAACGTGTGCTCAGCGGCAGCTCGTAGGTGATACTGAGCTCGCCGGTGTCTTCTTTGCCCAGAAATTCGCTGCCCAGGCGTGTGAAGCCGTACACGGCGAGCACGATCACGGCAATGGCGATTAAGACGACGAGCCAGCGGAACTTGAGCGACCATGATAGTAGATGCCCGTAGCCTCTCTCAACCGCAAGAAACACGTTTTCACTCCAGATCTGGAAGCGGTTGGCGCGTGTCTCGCCGCTGTCGATATCCGCCTCCGGGATCAGCTTTGAAGCCAGCATGGGCGTTAGGTAAAGCGAGCAGATCAGGGATGCGAGCAACGTGGCGACTACGAGGCCGCCAAGTTGCTTCATCATGATGCCGGCGACGCCATCCACGAAGATAAGAGGCAGGAACACGACGATCGTTGTAAGAGTCGAAGCAACCACGGCGAGGCCTACCTCGTCTGCCCCGAACATGGACGCCTCGCGCCGGCTCGTGCCTCGCGACACGTGAGACATGATGTTCTCGAGGACGACGACCGCGTTGTCCACCACCATGCCGATAGCGATAGACAAAGCCGAAAGGCTGATGATGTTGATAGTCCAGCCCATGGCGAACATGAATATGAACGCGATGATCAGCGAGAACGGGATCGTAAGCGCGATCACGAGCGACGTTCGTATGCTGCGCAGGAAAAAAAGCGTCGTGAGAATAACGAATATGCCACCGTATATTACAGTCTCACCGACTGCCGAGATGGACTTTTTGATGATTTCGCTGCTGTCGTTGATCAACAGTATCTTGTAGTCGGCGGGGAGCGTCCGCTTGATGTCCTCCATTTTCTTGAGGATGCGTTCGCACACTGCCACTGTGTTTTCGCCGGAGCGTTTTTGCACTATAACGATCATGGAACGCCGCCCGTCGGTCTCGGATATGTTGTTCTCCTCGACAAAACCGTCTTCCACGGTCGCTACTTCCGAAAGCCTCACCAGCGCGGCGCCGTCGCGCTTTACCACTACATCGCCGACTTGCGCGGGGTCGCTGAATTCGCCGGGTACGCGTATGGTGTAGTCCAGTTCCCCTATCTTGATGTTGCCTGCCGGCTCGGTGCGGTTTTCGCTTGCAATGGCTAGCTGGATGTCTGCCAGGGAGAGACCGTAGGCGGCCATTTTCTTCGGATTGATCAGTACGTTAACCTGGCGCATGTAGCCACCAAACGCCTCGGCGGAGCCCACGCCCGGGACCCGCTTGAGCGCGTCAACCACTTCGTCGTTAACGAGCTTGTCCATCTGCCGTATATTCTCGTTGGCACTCACACTGAAGAACATTATCGGCATGTTGGCGCTGTTGAATTTGAACATTATCGGCATGTCCGCATCGTCCGGGAGGCGCCGCTTGACGCGGTCCAGAAGGTCGCGCATGTCGTTGGAGGCCTCGCCCAGCTCCGTGCCCCATTTGAATTTGCATGTGACGCGCGAAACGCCCTCGCTCGTCGAGCTGGTGATTTCGTCGAGGTCCGTCACGCTGCCGAGCGCGCTCTCGACTACGCGCGTGATCTTCGATTCCACGTCCTCGGTGCTCGCACCAGACCAGGTTGTGAATACGGATATCGTTGGCGCCTCAATCTCCGGCATCATGTCCACAGCGAGTTGCCTGTATGCCACGACGCCTATGATGAACACGCTCAGGAACACCATCATCGTGGCGACCGGGCGTTTTACGCCTAATTCAGAAAGTTTCATGTGTCACGCTGGGGGTTCTCTATTGATTGCCGCGCGGTGGCGCGCTAGTTGGCTTGCTCGATGGATACCTTGACGCCGTCGGACAGGCGGTGGTGGCCGGCTGAGACGATCACGTCGTTGTCATCCAGACCCTCAAGCACTTCTATGACCTCGTCGTGGCGTATGCCGAGCTTCACCTCGGTCGCCACGGCGTGGCCGTCCTCCACTTTGTAAACAATGGCGCCGTTGATCAGCGAAACGAAGCTTGTGTACGGGATCACCAGCGCGTTTTCGCGGCGGTTTAGCGCGATTTCGCCTTTTGCGTACATGCCAGGGAGATATTTGCCATCCGGGTTGTCGAGGTGCAGCTCAATGCGCACTGTGCGCGTCACGCCGCTCGCCACTGGGTGCACGCTGAAGAGCTTCAAGTCGAGCTTCTCCTCGGGATATGCATCCACTGTCACGGCGATTTGAGTTTCACCAGGCACGAGTTTCGAGAAAATAGTCGTGGGCACATCGAAAAAGATGCGCAGCTTATCAACCTGTGTGATCGTGTAGACCGGGGTCGCTTGCGAGAGCATAGCACCCACGTAGGCGTGTTTTTTTGAGACTACACCGTCGAACGGAGCACGTATGTCCGTCTCTTCGAGGTTGATCTGCGCCAGCGATAGGTTCGCCTCCGCTTCGCTGTGCGCGGCCTTGGCGCGCTCCAGGTTCGCGAGCGCCCTGTCGGCCTCCTGCTCCGTGGCGGTGTTCACTTTGAGCAGCGCCTCGGTCCGGTTGAATTCCTTCTGCGCATCGTCGAGGCTCGCCTTGGCGTATGCGAGGCCTGCCCTGGCAACCTCCAGACGCGCGGCGTAGTCGGAGGCCTCTATCCGGGCTATGATCTCGCCCTTCGAGACCCGCGTGCCTTCGGTGATTTTGGCGCCGTCCTTATTGGATGTGGCTATGAGCCGCCCTCCGACTTTCGGGAGTATCTGCACAACTGATGGCGCTTCAAGCGACCCTGTCTGCGACACCGTTTCCGCGATAGACCTGCGCTGTGGCGTCGTGGTGCGTATGATGTACGTTTTCTCCATCTGTTCCAGAGGCTGTTCTTCCTGGGCCATGGCGCATGATGCCGCCGCTAAAATTGCCGTTGCCATGATTATGCGTTTCATTATAATTGATTCATCTTTGGTTGAAAATGTCGTTAGTTCTGACCTGGAGCGCTCTCGGGTGCCGTGATTTGTCCGGGTTCCGCAGCCTGTTCCGGTTCGGGAGTTTGCTCCGGTTCGGAAGTTTGCTCCGGTTCGGGAGTTTGCTCCGGTTCCGGCATGACTACGAGATCCTCAAGCGGGTCGTCCGGAGAAAGCGTTCCCGTGGCGTAGCGTATGCCGAGACGCGCGATGCCATGCGAGTAAACCGCGTTGTAGTATGCGCCCACGGACTGGGTGAGTGCGGCGCGGGCGTCTAGCACTTCCACCTGGGTGTTCCTGCCGAAGCTCGAGCCTGTCTCGAGAATGCGCAGCGCCTCCTTCGATAGGTCGAGGTTTTTCATCTGCGAAATGTAAAGCTCTTCGGCGTACTTAAGTTTTAGGAGGGCGTCAACCACCTCCACGTGCGCTAGGTCCTCGATGTCGCGCAGCGCTTCCGCCGCCTGATCTCGTTTCGAGACGGCGGCCATGACCTTGCCGCGCCGCTCGAAGCCATCGAATAGCGACAGCGTCGCGCGCGCCCCGATGATCCACTCGTCGTTCCAATCGTCTTCGCGCCTGTTGGAGTAGTCACCGCTCGCGAAAGCGTCCACCTTCGGGCCGTAAGACGAATTGGCGATCTTTATGTTCTCCTCCGCCATGAACAGGGCTGCCTGGGCGCGAGCGATGTCCGGCCGTTCACGGAGCGCCTTGATCGAAGCGGTCTCAAGGTCGTATGCCTCGGGCGAATACGCAAGTTCGCCGGAAAAATCCACGGTGCTGTCCTGCGACACGCCCATCTCCCGGAATAGCGATACGATGTCGCTTTGCAGCACGTTGTTCGCGTTGATTAGTGCCGCCTTGGTGTTTGCCACTTCGACTCCGGCGCGCAGCACTTCGTAGTCCGACACCGTGCCCTGCTCGCGCCGGTTGCGAGTAGTCTGCAGAAGGCGCTCGGAAACGGCATTGGCATCCTCGTACACTTGCACAAGATGCTGGTCGAGGAGCACGGTCATGTATTTTTGCACGACTTTGTAAACGGTGGACTGCACCTGTTCGCGGATCGTGAAATCGGTGCTCGCGGCGTAAAGCCTCGCATAGCGGATCGCCGCCCCGATGGCGCCGCTGCGCCACAGAGGCTGGGCTATCTCCACGCCGAGCGAATACGTGTCGTCGTCATTGCCATCGCCCCACATGTTCTGCGCGGCGGCGCTGGCGTCGACTTTTGGCAACGCGCCTGCGTACGCCTGCATGATAACGCCGTCTGCCTCAGTGCGCGTGAGGTATGCGGTTTGTAGCGTTCGGTTGTTTGCCATCGCCAGCGTGACGGCGTCGGGAAGCGTTAACTTGCCCGAAATAATGGGCAGTTCCTCCGTGCCTCTGTCTTTCGCGCGTTGGCTCGCGGCTGGACGCTGCCCTTGCGCCGCCTCGGCCTTCGCCTCGGCGCGCTCCTTGGCGCGCTCCGCCAGCTCCTCCTTGATATCTCCAGTGGCGCTACTCGAATCGAAACTCTGGCATCCGGCAAGCGTGGCCGCGGCCAGCGGGAGAATCGAAATCTTTAAAAGTTGAAAATGTGTTCTCATTTTACCCCTTCAGGCGGGTGGCCTGTGATGGCGAAGTGTATGACATAGAAAAGTTCCCTATGACGGGCCTCGGTTGGTCTGGTGTCGGCGACTTGCCTCCAGTACGTGCAAAACGATTTGCAAATACCGTGGAACATAACGGTCAACAGCTCCGGATTTATTTTATGGAAAGCTCCGGATTTCACACCTTCTTCGAAAACGGCCATTCTCTTCATGTCGATATCGCGCAGCATGACCACGCTCTCGTCGTCCTCCACGGGATCCCCGGCGGACTTGCCGAGGATCGAGCGCAACGTCTCACCGGCCTGCATTATGGCAGAATGCTCGCTGTGGTGCTTGACCCATGCCATCGTAAGGTGTTCCAGTGCTTTTTCCGGTTCTGGCAGGAAGGGCAGCACATATTTGTCAACGCTTTCGATTTCCGCTTTGAGCAGGCGCCGGAAAACGTTGCGTATCACATCGTCCTTGCTCTCGAAGAAATTGTATATCGAACCGACGGAGAAATCGGCGCGTTTGGCTATGTCCTCCATAGAGGAAGAGGCTATGCCTTTTTCAGAGAAAACGGCCTCGGCGGCATCCAGGATTTCCTCCCTGTGCTGTTCTCTTTCGCGCTCTCGGCGCGTAGAGGCTGTTTGTGTCGTTTTTTGCATTGTTTTACGTGTTTGCGGTATATCTCTGGCGTCCACGCCATGGCCTTTCTTCGCCCACGAATTGAACGACGCATCATTAAACTGAATCCACATTCATTTGTCAACAGGAAACGATGGAGTGTAAAAAAATTCCCCCCGCATGTTGCAAAACAGCGTGTCCTCTGCTATAATGCCGTTCGATTTGTGGCCTTAGAACCAGAAGCAAACCTAGATAAACGAAGGGTTGAGATGCGCAGATTTTCATCAAAAAAGATAAGCGGCGGAGTAATATCCGCGATCGTCGTTGCGGCGGCGGCTACCCCGTTTGTTTTCGGCCAAGTCTCGGTTCCGCCGGATGCCCGCGTGGAGCTTCAATATATCCAGCAGCTCCAGAACGCGTACATGCCAGACTACGCCGAGCTCGTGATCAAGGACTTCGAGGCGAAGTTCCCGCAGTTGAAACCGCTTGTGGCGGTGGCCAAGCTCGAGCAGCTTCTGGGGCAGGGCAAATTCGACGAGGCGAAGGACATGATCGCGGCTGAGCCTAATCAGGAATCGGCGGACGTCTGGGCGATGACCCTCACTCTTGCGGACTATTACTACACTTTTGGCAAGTACGTTGAAGCGAAGAAGATATATTCCGACTTCTTCACCAAATACAAGGACTCGATCCCGGCGGACATAAAGGCTTTCTACATCGGATCGCTCTATAAGTACGCGCAGATGCTGCTGTACCTTGGCGAGGACGAGAACGCGCTGAAAACGTACGACGATCTGCTCGCCATCGCGGGGCTCGATGAGGACACAAAGCGCCAGGCCACGTTCGAGTCCGCAGAGCTGGCGGTGCGTCTGGCGAAAGACATGGAACCGGGAAAGGATCGCGACGCGTTGTTCGCCAAGGCCAAGACGCGCACCGAGGCGTTGCTGTGGAACCAGGACCTGTGGTTCGGGCGCGCGCTTGTGCTCATGGCTCACGTTGAGGTCGTAAAGGGCGATGTCGAGCGGGCCAACAAGCTGATAGACGACTATATGCCGCAGCTGCGCAGCATCGAGAACCAGCTTCAGCAGCTCAGCAAGGAGACGGGCGACGACCTGTCGCGCCTGAGCCCTATCGCCGAGGTGCGTTTTCTTATGGGCGTAATGATGCACGACGAGGCGAAAGCTATAATCGAAGATCCTGAGGCGACTCTTAAGGACAAGAAGAATGCCGCCGACCTGCTTGCCAAGTCGCTCCAGGAGTTCGTCAACGTTTATGCGCAGTATCCCAGCACGTCTTGGGCGCCGGACGCTCTTGTCCATTCCGAGGAAATACAGGAGACGCTGAAATCCAAGTTCGGCGTCAAGGAAATCAAAATCGAGGTCTCGGAAGAGCAGCGGCGCGACATAGCCGCCAAACAGTTCGCCAACGCACGCGTGCTCTACAACCAGTCGCAGTATGAAAAAGCCATCGAGGCGTATCTCGTGGTGCTCAACCAGTTCCCGGAGACTGTGCCGGATTCGATCATGGCGATCAGCGAGCTCGCCCGCAGCTACATAGAATTCTCCGATCTCCAGAAAGAAGAAGAGGAAGAAGAGTACTGCAAGCTCGCAGCAGAGACGGTGACCGGGCATCTCGCAGAGCGTTTCGCAAAAGCCGGGAAAGAAGGCATGACCGTGGCCGGCGACGAGCTTCGCCGCATCGCGGAGGTTTACGGCGAGCGCCAGAACAGCGCGATGCGCGAGGCCACATACAACCTGTTTTTCACCCTTTATCCCGAGCACAGCCTGGCGGCCAACATGCTCATGAGCTTTGCGGAGAAGAAATACAAAGACAATGATTTTGAAGGCGCGATCCCGTACTACACCACGCTGATGGAGTCGTACCAAAAGTCCCCGGTCGTCTACACGGCTATGCTGCGTCTGGCGGACTGCTATGCCGAGACCAAGAACCTCAAGGCGGAGCTGGCCGTGCGAAAAGAGTACGTCGCGCGCGTAGCCGCGCGTGAGAAACCAGGACAGGCGCTCGTCACGGGCATGTACATGCTGGCGCGCATGAACCGCAACGAGGCGCTCACGGATCTGCGCTCCGCGAATTCGCTGGTCTCTCAGATCAGCCGCGGCGGCCCCGTCGCTCTGGACGTCGCGGAGGTGCCCGAGGCGGCGGCCGAGGGGACTAACGCCACGCCGGCGGTAATCACATTGGAGACCGCCATGAAGAGAGTGGAGGTTGCGAACCGCAGGCTCGCCGGCTCCGCCAACGATTTCGCCAAGATCATCAACATGCTCAACAATGCGGAAACGCGCAAGAAGTATGAAAAGGACGCACGCGAGAAAGATCTGAACGATAATATAATGCAGGGTTGCCTTTTCGACAGGTCGTACACTCTCTCCGCGATCACGCAGCCGGCCGACAAGCTTCCAGAGTACAAGAAAGGCGCCATACAGGGATACGAGGCTTTTCTCAAAACATTCCCCAGCGCCAAAGGCATCCCGACGGTGCTGATGCAACTTGGCACACTCTATTCAACTCTCAAGACTGACGATCCCGCTGAGCAGGCGGCCAACATGAAAAGGGCTGACGAGGTGTTCTCCCGCCTGAGCGCCGAGCATCCAGAGTCGAATGAGGCCAAGAACGCCTATTTCATGCGCGGACGCACTTTGATAGAGCTCGGGTTCCGCCAAGAGGGCGTGGATGTGCTCAAGATGATGTTCTCGGATGCCGGCAAGTACACGGCGAGCCAGATGTACCTCGCGGCGGAGGAACTGATAAAATCGGAGGAATACGAACTGGCGCGCCAAGGGTACGAGCTGGCCATAAAAATGGCGAGCAACGAACCGTCGATTGTCGTGCCTTCGCGGCTCGGGCTCGCGCGCATCATGGTGGAACAGAAAAAATTCGTCGCCGCGCTGGACTCGCTGGAGAAGTTTATCGAAGAGAATTCGAAGTCGTTCTCCATTATCGAGGCAAACGACCTGCTATCGCAGGCCGCGACGATGGCCGCGTTCGAGGAGCCCAACCGTGAGAAGCGCGTAAATCTTTTCAACCGCTCTTTTAATTCGCTGCAGCTAGTGGAGAAGTATCTCACCGGCAATAAGGACAAGGCCGAAATCGTCATCAAAAAAGGCGCTATTCTCGAGAAAAAGATCGACGTCGAGCGCTCGTTCAACAATCAGGATCTCGTAGACCAGTACATCGCAGAGGCCGCGTTGCACTACCAGCGCTTCACGGTTTCGGCGAACAACCAGGACGCCGCCGTCCGGCCATCGCTGGAATATGCCTATTTCAGGCTGATCACGCTGCTTCTGGAAATGAAAGAATATGGCGACGGAACGCCGGTCTACGAAGACGTCAAATCGGACTGCCTGAAATATCTCGAGCTTTTCCCCAACGGGCCGCACGCGACCGCTATGCGCGCAGCGCTGACATCGGCTGAAATCGGCATCTCATCCGGCGGGCTGTAGGCGGCGCGGGCATAACAATCTACAATCCTATACAGGAGCAACAATGATGAAAAAAGCAAAATTGATGATGATAGCCGCCGCGGTTTGCTGCGCCGGCATGCTTCCATCGATGGCCATCGACGTGCAAGCGCAGGTGCAGCACGTGAACGGGAACATCGTCAAGAGCAAACTCCGCTGGCTTCCGGCGAGCAAGGAATACATGGTGATCACGGTCACGGAATCGGGACGTCAGGTCGAGCAGCGCTGGAAACCCGCCGACATAGCGCAAATGGCCGTCGCTCCGCCTGCGGGATGGCAGAACGTGGTAAAGCAGGCTTCGGAATCCCCCGACGCCGCGATACCTCTGCTAAGAACTATAATGAGCGATTACAAAATGCTCAAATACGATGAAGAGGCCGCGCGCATTATGGCCACCATATACCTCAACAAGGGACAGCCAGAAGAGGCCATAAAAGTCTGCGAGGAAGTGACTAGGGACAACCCGGCCGCTGCATCTGTGTCGGTGATGGCACCAGTATACTGGCAGTCGCTCATCGCAGCCGACAAGACCAGTCGTCTGGAGAAGATGCTAGACGAAGCGGCTGTCTCCGCACCGCGTCCCATAGCCGCGAAGGCGCTCATCGCGCGCGGCGACCTGCTGAAGAAGCAAAACCGTCCGCGGGACGCGCTGAAGGACGGCTACTTGCGCGTGGTCTTCCTTTTCTCCAATGAAAAGGACGCCGCCGCAGAGGCGCTTTACAAAGCGGCAGAGGCCCACGATGAACTGCATCAAACCACATACGCCGAGAAAATGCGCCAGACGTTGCTGACACGCTATTCTGACAGCCCCTACGCGCGTAAACTACGTGGCGGCGAATAATACCTTAATATAAACCTAAAGCGTGTATTTGGACACGAATATTCAAAAAAACAAAACCAGTTCTGGAAAGACACATTAATATGAAGAAGACCTTTGCAATGTCACTTGTCGCAGCAGGAATGCTGCTAACCACCACTCCCTTCTCCTTTGCACAAGAGGCTGCCGCCGATGCGCCGGTTGCTGCCGACCCATCAGCCGAAGCGGGGGAAATTGTCAACACCCCCGGCGAAACACAAGCAGCAGCAGCAGCCGCTGGAGTTGGAAATCAGTTCATGCAAGTGCTGTTCGGCTCTGGATTTGTCGGGTTCGTGCTGTGGCTGTGCCTCTTTGGCTGCCTCGGATGGATGATCTACCTCGCTGTCGACTGCGGCATCCTCGTGCGCCCGGCAAAAATAATGCCGAAGGAACTGATCGCGAGCGTGGAGATGGCCATGAAGGAAGGCGATATCGTAAAGGCTATCCAGTTCTGTGACAACAGCCCCACTCCTATGGCAAACATCCTCAAGGCTGGTTTCAGCCACGTCGAGGAGGGCTTCGACATAATAGAGCAGGCCATCGGCACTGCCGCAGGCATCGAAATAGAAAAACTCATGCAGCATATATCATGGCTATCCGTTATCTCGAACATCTCCACGATGTTCGGCCTCCTAGGCACGGTGCAGGGCATGATTATGGCTTTCGCGGGTCTCGCCACAGGCACTCCGGACATGGCCGAACTGGCGCTCGCGATTTCGCAGGCGCTGTGGACCACCGCCGGCGGCCTGGCAGTCGCCATCCCGGGCACCGTTGTATTCTACTTCTACCGCAACAAGGCCAACCGAATAGTCCTTCATATGGAGGCGCTCACTTCCGAGCTCATCAAGGATCTGCGCAACGTCGAGGTCGTGGAGGAATAAAAGCCTCCGGCAGCGCGTGGCCGCCGGATGAACAGGCGGCCGATACGGAGTTATTCAAATGGCAAGAACAAGAAAAAGAGAACTTGACGAAAGCTCGTTGGACATGACGCCAATGATCGACTGCGTATTCCAGTTGATGATTTTCTTCATTGTCACTATAAACATAACCGAAGTAAAGGACAAAGACGTTCGCCTCGAACTAGGCCCGAGCGGCCCGGAGGTTGAAAGCGGCCGGGATGCGGACGTGTCAGCCCTCGTAGTGGACGTCAACAAGAGTGGCAGGTTATCCGTAAACAACTTGGATATAACCACGGATCAACTGCGGAGCCGTGTCCGCAGCCGCCTTAAGCGGCAGGGCAACACGTTCCAGATCTGGGTACGGGGCGACGCCCGCGCGCAACACTACATGATAAGAAAAGTGATGGACGCCTGTACCCTGGAGGGGGTCGGCAAGGTTTCGTTCGTGGCAGTTAAGACTGCGCGGACGAAAGAGACGAAAGAATTCTTGAAAACACGAGATGCGGCGAGACGCAAAAGGACGAGATAAGGGGGGATTATGGCAAAAAGGCGAGGAGTCAAGACTAACAAAGACAACCCGCAGCTCGAAATGACGCCGATGATCGATTGCGTATTCCAGTTGCTCATTTTTTTCATTATCTCAATGGCGATAAACCAGACCGATATACTCTCGAACCTGGAAGCACTGCGTCCCGCACCGGATCCTAACCCAAGATCCGAGGCAAGGGAGCCCGTGACGATTTTGGTTGGCAAACAGGGCTTCTTTTTTGACGGCGCCGCCCTCTCGCGCAACCAGCTGGAATCACAGCTCCGCCGCGTGTGGCGCACTGATGCACAAGCGTCCATTATCATCAAATGCACCAATGATTCACCACACGGGTATCTTGTCGAGGTGCTGGATACATGTTACAAGGTAGGCCTGCTCAAACTATCTGTGTTCAGCATGTAGCGTGAGAATTCACCAACACAACTAACAACGGAGGACAACATGCAAGTCAAATTCGCAGGAAACCCAATAGACCTAACAGGCACAGAAATCAAAAAAGGTCAACAGACTCCCGACTTCACGGCTGTCGACAACGACCTGGGCGCTTTTAAGTTTAGTGGCATCAAAGGACGCAAAATCATTCTCTCAGTGCCATCGCTCGACACATCCGTATGCGACATGGAAGTCCGGAAGTTCAACGCCGAGGCCGGCAACCTCCCCAACACAACGGTCATAACCGTCTCGATGGATCTGCCGTTCGCGCAGAAACGCTGGTGCGGTGCCGCCGGCGTCAAGAATGTTATGACTGTAAGCGACTTTAAGGACCGCGATTTCGCGAAGAAATACGGCGTCATGATGGCACCTAACGGCCTGCTTGCGCGTGCCGTGTTCGTCGTCGACGAATCAGGCAAGGTCGTCCACGTGGAATACGTTGCGGAAGTGACCACAGAGCCGGACTATAAAGCCGCGCTCGCAGCCCTTAAATAAAGCAGTGGGGGATGCTTTCACCCCAGTCGCCGTGACCGAAAGCCCCGTGCGCACACAGCGTCTCAATGCCGAGACGCTGGTGTGTGATTTCGGTCTTGACGCCTTCGGAAAACTTGAGCTTTCGTATACGGTCGATGTGCCGTGCACAGTGGAAATAGCGTTCGGCGAGGTTTTATCACCCGATGGCAAGCTCAACCGCAGCCCCGGCGGCGCGCGAATCGCGCATGTCGCAACACTCGAACTACAGCCGGGCACCGGGCGCGTCATCGTGCCCCCCACCCCTTGGAAACCACGGTACGCCGTCCACCCCGAAACCGATCCGCTTGTCACACCGTTTCGGTATGTGGAAATCAACGGCGCGGCAGGGGGCTTGGAAGCGAGCCGCACAACGTACACCGCGCCGTTCAACGACAACGCGGCCGAATTCACATGCGAAAACGGAACCCTGAAACGAG
>JALHHX010000247.1 GCA_022837245.1 Lentisphaerota bacterium | reverse complement strand
GACCCCCTTGCCGCGGGAGCGCGCCCGACTACTGGATTCACTTGCGCAGGAGTTGAGCGCTGCGGCCCCGGCGGCCCGCTTGGCGACGATCCTGACTGACGGGGATATCGACCTCATCTCAGCGGTGGAGGAGACACATGGTCGGTGGGAGCAGCTGCGGCGCCAGATGATCTTTGAGCAGGAGGAGTTGGACTGGGATGTTTACCGCCTGTACGGGCTGGTCGAGGAGGACCTGACCTTCCACGGTGACCTTACTGAGTTGGAGCTGGGGCACCGGGCCTTCGAGATCGCTCTTGCCCGCGCGGTCGCCGCTGGGACTGCGGAGACGGCGTGGTTCGAGCGCCACGGCTCCACCCCGATCATCGAGATCCCGGGATCGTGGCCGGCGGACTACCGCGCCTTGGTGGAGCGCAGGCTGGAACTGATCAGCTCGGATCCGTTCATCAACCTGTTGGAGCGGCCGGAGTACAAGCGCCGCTGGGCCACCGATGGGTGGGACGCCCAGCTGCGAGAGGCGTTGGAAGACTTCATCCTGAACCGGTTGGAGGATGCGGGGTGGTGGCGGGACGCTCACGACGTGGTGGTGCGCAGCATCGCCCAGTTGGCGGATCTGGTGCGGCATGAGGAGCCGGCGATGCGGGCGATCACCCTGCTGACCGGAACGCGGGACGCCGATGTCCCCGCGGTGATCTCGAAGCTCATGACCGGGGAGGCGGTGCCCTTCCTGGCGGCGCATCGGTATTCGCCGTCGGGGTTGGAGAAGCGCGCGGAGTGGGAGAAGGTTTGGGATCTGCAGCGCCGGGAGGATGCCGGGGAGAAGGTACAGGTCCCGGTGCCGCCGAAGTATGGGCCGAAGGATTTCCGCTCGACGGCGATTTGGCAGGCGCGCGGCAAGCTGGACGTGCCGAAGGAACGGTTCATCTCCTACCCGGACGTCCACCTGGAGGACGACCCCACCGCCGTGTTTGGGTGGGCGGGATGGGATCACCGCGACCAGGCGATCGCTCTGGCACGGCTGCTGCAGACCGCGTCGGATGAGGTCCGGGTGCCGTTGCTGGCCGGGTTGGTGGAGTTGGAGCCGTGGTTGAACCAGTGGCACGCGGAGCCGGATTCCCGGACGGGGGCGAGCCCGGCGGAGACGATCACGGCGATGCTGGATGGTCAGGCGTATGAGTTGGGGATGACGCGGGCGGACCTGCGGGCGTGGCGGCCACCGGCCCCCACCCGGGGACGCCCTCGGAAGAGTTGAGACGAAGAAGGGGAGTGTGAACGTGGTGGAGGACCTGCTGGACGTCGCGTTGCGGGACGTGTTGGACATCCCGGAGACGGTCACCTCGGACGACTTCGTGATGCAGTTGGACCGTGGGGTGGAGCACTCCACTGCGACGGTGCGCCAGTACGTGGTAACGGACGGTATCGCGGACGCGATGGGTCAGGCGTTGGACCTGGTCCGCAAGACGGTCAACGAGCGCAGCTCGTCGGGTGCGTTCGTGCATGGGTCGTTCGGGTCCGGTAAGTCGCACTTCATGGCGGTGCTGCACCTGCTGTTGGCGGGCAACGCGGGTGCGGCCGCGTTGCCGGGGTTGCAGGCGGTGGTGGCGTCCCACTCCGACGTGCTCGCCAAGCGGTTCCTGCTGTTGGATTTCCACTTGTTGGGCAAGGCGTCGATGGAGCAGGCCATCTTCGGCGGCTACCTGGACGCGGTCGCGGAGCAGCACCCCGAGGCGCCGCTGCCGGTGTTGCACCAGTCGGACCGGTTGCTGGAGGACGCGGTCCGGTTGCGGGGCCAGATGGGGGAGGACCGTTTCTTTGCCGCCCTCAACCAGTCCACTGGCGGTGCATTCTCACCGGCGGTGGGTGGGCTTGGTGGGTTGGGGAACCTGGGTGACCTTGCCGCCGGTGCTGGTGGCGGGGGGTGGACGGCGGCCCGGTTCGACCGCGCGGTCGCGGAGCGGGTGACGGGGGCGGAGCGGACCCGGCTGGTGCAGGCCCTGACCCGGTCGCTGTTCACGGGGTACGTGCAGACCGGGGCCTGGTTGGACATGGAGGCTGGGCTGAAGTCGATGACCGCCCATGCACAGTCGCTGGGGTACGACGGGGTGGTGCTGTTCCTCGACGAGTTGGTGTTGTGGTTGGCGCAGCACCTGTCGGACCCCAACTTCATCCAGTTGGAGACCTCGAAGGTGGCCAAGCTGGTGGAGACCGGGTCCGGGCAGTTGGCGGTCCCGGTCATGTCTTTCGTGGCCCGGCAGCGGGATTTGAAGGACTTCCT